>JBDRNI010000104.1:0-12338 GCA_043811335.1 Candidatus Omnitrophota bacterium
ATTCGCCCTTGCGGCTTCTTGCTGATGTTTCCTATCGGCTTCGCTCGAGGCAGGCGGGGCAGGCAGGATGACTCCTCGAAAATGCCCACAATACGTTACACTAAATTCTTGCCAGAAGATAAGAAATGGCGATTCCGCCGGTGAATGTTCCGGCGCATAAGAATATCTGGGAGTTTTCCGGGGGCAGGCCGGGGAATATTTTACAAACTGACGCCAGAATAAGACCGAGTATAAAATAGTATGTGAGAGACGGTATTTTCCTCAGGCAAAAATCAATTATTTTTGAAAAAAGCAGTATTCCGATGACGGCTCCCGCGGCCACGACACCAAGAGGTTTTAGCGCCAGATCCTTGAGCGCCGCGATAATGACCGCATACTGGCCCAAAAGAACCAGAATGAACGATCCGCTGATACCCGGAACAACCATCGCGCCGCCGGCAAAAAATCCCGCCGCCAGCAGTATTGGATACGCACTCGCATCAGGAATGATAGTTGCCTCCGCGCTATATAAGGCGGCGGCATGCTCCTTTCCTACCAGACCTATTCCGAATACCACGATCATGCCGAGAACAAATGCCAGGATCCGCGCCGTTCTGATGCGCATATCCCCGTGAGAACGTATTACAGCCGGAACTCCTCCCAGTATAAGCCCTATGAAAAGAAACATTGTCGCGTAAAAATGACTTGTAAGTAAAAAGATCATGACACGCGCCAGCAAAACAAGAGCAACACCCGCCCCGGCCATTATTTTGATAAGAAAAAGCGTATATCCCCATCGTTTTGACGGTTCTTCAAAAAACTTGGCGATCGCCTCTATAAACCGGTCATAAATCCCCAGCATCACCGCAAGGGTTCCGCCTGAAACTCCCGGAATAATATTGGCAATACCTATGATGCCGCCTTTTAGGAATAGGACTACAGTTTCTTTGATCATTCGCTTCATAAGACCCCTTGTTTCAACCCTGAATTATACACGAAAAATCCTAAATCCGAATCTCTAAATCCTAAACAAATCCTAATTTTCCAATATTTTAAATCCCAAACCAGAATTCTCAAGCAAGAGCTATATGGAAATGGTTTAAGATTTGGGATTTGAGTCATTATTATTTGTTTAGTATTTCGGATTTAGTGCTTAGAATTTTAGTGTTCTCTCCATGCATCTTCGCCGACAAGGGGCACGAAAACACATTCGCAGATATTTTTTTGAATAAAATCATTTCCTTTTCTTTCGAGCAGAATAAGATCCTGGCTGAAAACTGACCCGACAGGGATCACCATGCGCCCTCCCTCGGCAAGCTGTTGTTTCAACGCGGACGGTACATGAGGCGCGGACGCCGTGACGATTATTCCCTCAAACGGAGCCGCGTCCGCTATACCTTTTGTTCCGTCGCCGTGTCTGAAATCAATGTTTTCATACCCTTCTTCCGACAGGATCTTCTCGGCGCGTTCCATCAGGCGTTCATCCCGTTCTATCGTATAAACCCGGCGGCAGATCTCTGCCAGGATCGCGGTCTGATACCCGCTGCCGGTGCCCACCTCAAGAACTTTTTCCGTGCCCGAAAGACGGAGGTTTTCCGTCATTATTGCCACTATATACGGTTGGGAAACCGTCTGCCTGTGCCCTATGGGCAAAGGATAATCGCCATAGGCGGCCCGTCCCGGCGAAGAAGGAACAAACCGATGCCGCGGAACTTTCATGAACGCCCTCAGCACCGCCGGGTCTTTAACCCCGCGGGCGACCAGCTGTTCGTCGATCATGCATTTTCGTTCCGCTTTATATTCCGCGCTGTCTGTGTCGGGTACGTTTTTCATTCTCGTTGCCCTGTTTATGGCGGGCACAAGGCCCGCCCCTACTCTGTCTGTTTGCGAGACTGTTTTTCCCGTCGTGATCTGATTGGATTAAAATGATATTTCAGGATAAGAGCGAAAAATTTGAATGTATCACGGATCGGATCAATGCCGGATATTTCTTCACCGTATATGGTCTGGATCGGGACCGATTTTATCGTCATGCTGTTTTCGGCGGCTTGAATAAGTATTTCCGATTCAATATCATATTTTTTGGAGGTTAACCTCATTTTTTTGAGGGCGTCCACCCTGATGAGCCTGTACCCGCACTGTGTATCCGGTATGCGTTGCCCGCATACCCCGGACACGACCCAAGACGTGAACCTGTTCGTCCAATACCGCAGAGACGGCATTGTCTTTGTCTGCAGCATGCGGTTTCCTATTATAATATCTACTTTCTCCTCGCGCGTGGCGTTCATCAGTACGGGGATATCCTCGGTATGGTGTTGTCCGTCGCCGTCCATTATTATCATCCATTCAAAATTGGTTTTTTTTAGAACATGTTTTATTCCCTCTCTCACGGAAAACCCTTTACCGAGATTCTGCCTGTGACGGATCACCATGGCGCCGTTATCAAGCGCCACCCTTTCGGTATTGTCGGTTGAACCGTCATCAATAACGAGAACGCTCATTCCCATGTTCACGACTCCCAGGACTATATTGCCTATGGTCCTGGATTCATTATAGGAAGGTATCACTACTATCGTATTGTCTGTTAGAGCGGCCATATTCTTTTAAATGCGTACCATTGATCCGGATTTTTCCGGATACATTCCTCAAATTTTCTCAGGTATCTGCCCATTAAGTCCAGCACGTCGTCGTCACGGTTTCCCGTAAGACGCGCCTTTATCGGTTCCTCAAAACACAATTTAAAGGTATCATCTTTTTTGCGGATCATTGTCGTGAAAACTATAGGCGCGCCTGTCCGCACGGCAAAGACAGCGGCACCCTTGGGCACTAACGCATCTTGCCCAAAAAATTTCACATATTTTCCGCCCTGTGTATAATTTTTATCGCCGGCAATAGCCAGAACCTCATTACGCTGCAGCACCTTAAAGCATTCCTTCACTCCGATTCCCACCGGAACAGACCGTATCCCGAATATAGCTCTCTGCCGCACAAAAAAATCGTTTACCCGCCTGTCTGCATGTTCAAGTACCAAAGCAGAAATGGGATATTTGAGCATTCCGACAACCGCGGCTCCCATCTCCCAGTTACCGACATGGATCGTCAGGGCTATGACGCCCTTTCCTTGGGCCAGAGCGCCGTCTAAATGTTCACGGCCCACTATTTCCACATTTTCGGAAATATATTTCTTCGTGAACTTGTCAAACCTGAAAAAATCCGTGAGATATTTCGCAAAATTACTGAACACGGCCATCACGTGCTTGGTTATAACCCTGCTGTCGGACTCATCCCCGAGAACCGCCGCGAGATTCTCTCCCAGTTTTTTTTTTGTTTCGGCCGCAAATAAAAAATATAACCGGGCCGCGAATCTTGCTACGGCATACCCAACCCGGAGCGGGACCTTTTCCGCAAGAAAAACGCCGAATATATAAAGCCCATACATCATTATCTATTTTTCAAAAATAAGTTTCGCAACATCAAGAGCGCTGTTCGGGCGGCCCAGCAGATCCATGTTCTTTCTCATCCGGTCCAGCGTGTCTTTTGAATCAAACAGCTTATTTATTTCACAATGCACGCTTGCGTCCTTTTTGACCTCTACTGCCGCTCCCTTTTCCACAAGATAATCGGCGTTCATCTGTTCATGCCCCGGGATCGGGTCTACCAGCAGCATCGGAAGCTTCTTGACCTGCGCTTCCGCCACCGTCATTCCGCCCGCCTTGGTGACAACAATGTCTGAGATTTCCATCAGTTCGTCAATATTATCAACATACGATAAAACGCGGACCCTGTCAGAGGCTTGTTTTCTTTTTTCAAGCCGGCGCAGACGGGAAAACAATTTTCGGTTGGACCCGGCCACGACCAGTATCTGATACGCGTGCTCGGTATCCGTTAAAAGAGACCTGACAATCGTTTCCACGGCCCCAAGCCCCTGGCTGCCTCCCATGATCAGAATGGTAGGCCTCTCCTTGCTGAGTTCCATTTTTTTTCTTATCAGCGTTGCGTCATGTGTAACGCCGAATTTGGGATCCACGGGAATACCCAATACTTTTATTTTGTCTGCAGAAACCCCTTTCCGCTCAAGAACACGGGCGGTTTCTTCCGAAGGAACGACATAAAAGTTCACTTCGTCAAACAACCAGTATGAATGCGGCGCATAATCGGTCAAAACCCCCACGAGAGGAATATCTTTGTTAAATATTCTTTTATAATCCGCCGTCATTCCGCACGGAAAGGCCTGCGTGCAGTAAATTATGTCGGGCGCATACGAGTCAATGAGTTTTTTTATCTTGGGCACATTGAATTTATGAAGAGCTTCCCTGGCCTTTTTGGTTTTTTTCATTACCTCGGGGTTGTCATACATGTCACCCCATATTTTCGGCTTTTTCTTGATAACTTCCATGTAGGCTTTGTTGATGATTTTCTCAAGTATCGGATTGGTATAACTGAGGGCGTTGACCTTATCCACCTTGATGTCTTTGACGACTTCTACAAGGCCTTTTTCTATCGCACATGCGGCATGAAAATGCCCGGAATAGCGTGATATATAAAAAACCAGAGCTTTTTTTATCATGCTTCCATTTCAAGGACTTTTTTGATCCGTCTCGCGGCCTCGAGCAGCCTGCCTTTTTCCTCGACCAGCGCGAACCGGACAAAACCTTCTCCGTATTCTCCGAAACCCGTCCCGGGAGCCGCCACCACGCCGATCTCTTTGATAAGCAGTGATACGAATTCCATGGAAGTCAACGCGCTATACTTATCCGGTATCCTCGCCCACAGATAAAAAGTGGCCTTCGGGCTCGGAACTTTCCATCCGGCTGCGGCGAGCGCGTTCACCATGATATCACGTCTTTCCTTATAGATCTCTACCTGCTTGCGAACACAGCCCTGAGGGCCGGTCAAGGCCTTTATCGCGGCGTATTGGATGGGTTTGAATATCCCAAAATCAATATAGCTCTTGGTTTTTGCGAGAGACCGCAGTATATCCGAGTTACCTACCACAAACCCCATGCGCCATCCGGCCATGTTGTAAGATTTGCTGAGAGTATGAAATTCTACGGCAACGTCCCGGGAACCCGGTGTCTGTAATACACTCGGCGCCGTATAATCGTCAAAAACGATATCGGAATAAGCAAAATCATGTATCAGCATTATCCTGTTATTTTTCGCGAACGCCACCGCTTTTTTGAAAAAACTTTTCGTGGCGATCGCTGCCGTCGGATTGTTTGGATAGCTGAGAAAGATCATTTTTGATTTCTTGAGTATATCTTCCGGAATGGAATCAAGGTCGGGCAGAAATCCGTCTTCCTCTTTCACGGGAAGATTATGCAAAACGCCTCCGGCGATCAGCACGCCGTTAAAATGCACGGGATATGCCGGGTTGGGAACCAGCGCGATATCATCACTGTTGAGAAACGCCAGCGAAATATGCGCGATACCTTCCTTTGAACCGATCAGAGGCAAAACCTCGGAGTTCGGGTCAAGGGTAACGTCGAACTTCCTCTTATACCATTTGGCGATGGCCGCCCTCAACTCGAATTCAACGCTGTCAATAGATCGGGAATACCTGTGGTTTTCCGCATCATGCGCTCTTTTGCAGAGCTCTTCTACAATGTGTCCGGGTGTGGGCTTGTCCGGATTCCCCATGCCCAGATCTATAATATCAAGTCCGCTTTTCAATGCGTCTTTTTTTAGATCATCTATGATCGAAAAAAGGTACATCGGCAATCTTTTCATTCTGTTTGCTTCTTCCATGCTAACTCCCGTCTTCCCGTATTTCGGCGATGATCTCATCCGCCCGGACTTTTTCTCCCTCTTTTTTCGTTATCTTCACCAACACACCGCCACAGGGGGCTGAAACATCAAATGTAGCCTTGTCGGTCTCAACCTCCACGAAATCCTGATCCTTGACTATACGGTCGTTCTCTTTCGCATGCCACTCAGTTATTACCGCTTGCTGCATGTTTTCCGACAGATCAGTTAATTTTATTTCCATACTCCTCTTCCATATCCTTGACAAACTGATCGGCAAAGATCTCTTTCGCCGATAACATGTCTGCCTCTCTCCCCGTCCAGTCCTTCACGGACGTAACACGGATGTCGCTTTCCCCGCAAGGGGCCATGTGCAAAAACGGCGTGATATCGTTGTTTATATTAACGGCAAAACCGTGAAAGGTTATCCATTTTTTCACGGCCACGCCGATAAAAGCTATCTTCTTTCCTTCTACCCACACACCGCGTTTTCCCTGACATCGTTCGGCGGGCACTCCGAGCCTCTTCAGGCTTCCGGCCGCCGTTTTTTCCAGAAAATCTATGTAAAAACTGATATCCCGCCTCTTGGAGCCCAGATCTACCACGGGATAAAACACCAGCTGTCCGGGAGCATGATAAGTAACTTTCCCTCCGCGGCCGGTTGAAATAACCGGTATGCGCTGCTTCTCAAAAAAAACCTCATCAATAACTCCGGCGGCCTTTTCCGTCCGGCCAAGCGTCACAACTCTTTCATGTTCTACTACGAGAAGCGTATCCGGCGCTTTTCCTTCTATCCGGCGGGCCACAAGTTCGGTCTGCAGACAAAGCGCTTTTTCGTATCCGATCACACCCAGGTCGCAAATCTCCACGAATCTTCTCCCGTTCGGCGCGGGCTTATAAAGTTAAAGCCCTTTCTCAAACCCGCCGTATTCCTTGAAATATTCCACAACACCGCCTCTTTCAAGGAACTTTCTCATGATATCCGGGATAGGTTTTGTCGCCAGGTTCACTTTTTTAGAAATATTCCGAACGACATTCTCTTTCAGGTCCAGCTCGATCTCGTCCATGTCGTCAATATAATCGGTTTGGCATTCTACGAGACATAATCCCACATTAAAGGCGTTACGATAAAATATCCTCGCGAAACTCTTTGCTATAACTGCGCGCAACCCGCTTGCCTTGAGCGCCACCGGGGCCTGTTCTCGGGATGAACCGCAGCCGAAATTCTCCCCGGCCACCAGAAAATCACCGGGTTTTATCTTTTTATGAAATCCGTCCTCCAGGTCCGCAAAAATATATTTTGACAGCTCCTTCGGGTCCTGGATCTTAAATTTATACCTTCCGGAAATTATATAATCCGTGTTCACGTCGTTATTTATTTTCAAGCGATGCGCATGGTTAGCCATTTTCTGCTCCTCTGTGATCAATATTCAAACAATAACCAATAACCAAGTTACAAGATACAAATAATATTCAAATCGCAATAATCAAACTGCAGACCTCTTCCTGTTTGGTTATTGTATCTTGTTTCTTGGTTATTTCCTTTTCTACAATCTTCGGCGGTATTTCCGAGGATCCGTTATCTTTCCTTCCAAAGCGGTAGCCGCTGCTGTTGCCGGGCTTCCGAGATATATATTCGCGTTCGGGTTTCCCATTCGCCCCTTAAAATTTCTGTTCGCCGTGGAAAAAGCGTTCTCGCCGTCCGCAAGAACACCCTGATGGGTGCCCACACATGGGCCGCAACCCGGATTATTGACCACTCCGCCCGCGGTGATAAACACTTCTACATACCCTTTCTTTAACGCGTCCAGATATATTTTTCGTGAAGCGGGCGTTATTATAAGCTTGAGTCCCGGCGCAACCTTTCTGCCTTTTAATATCCGCGCGGCTATTTCCAGGTCTTCAAGGCGCCCGTTCGTGCACGTTCCGATAAGAACCTCGTTGATCCGGGTTCCCTCAACGTCTTCCACATTGCGCACGTTATCAACGGCATGCGGACACGCCACCTGCGGCGATAATTCTGAAAGATCATATTCACGCACTTCAACATAACGGGCATCTTCATCCGCTTCAACCGGACGGGGAACCCTGACGGAATGTTTTTTGAGCCACTCAAGAACTTTTCTGTCGGCCTTCATTATTCCGCACTTGGCACCCATTTCCACGGCCATGTTAGAAACAGTAAAACGGCCGTCCATGCTCAAAGCGTTAATAATCTTGCCGTAAAATTCAACAGAGCGATATGTCGCGCCGGCGGCCCCTATATCACCGATCATGCGGAGAATAGCATCCTTCGCGAATACACCTTTCGGCAACGAACCGTCCGCGACGATCTTCATGGTCTCCGGAACCTTGAACCAGTTTTTGCCGCTGGCCAGGGCTATGGCCAGATCGGTGGAGCCCACGCCCGTGGATAAAGCGTTCACGGCGCCGTAAGTGCATGTATGCGAATCGGCCCCGAGAACGAGATCCCCGCAGGTAACGTATCCTTTTTCCATTACCACCTGATGACAGACCCCGGAACCTATGTCATGGAGCTTGATGCCGTGTTCCCGCGCAAAAGCTCTCATCTTATCGTGAATAGCGGAAACCCCGATGCTGGGACTGGGAGCCGAGTGATCTATTACCATGCAGAACATCGCTTTGCGGAGAACGTCGTCCAGGTCCATCTTTCGGAAACTGTCTATTATCATGCCGCTTGTTCCGTCCTGACCGAGACAGAAATCCACAGTCGCAATGACGATGTCCCCCGCTCGCGCCTTGCTTCCGCTGTGTCCCGATAGTATTTTTTCGGCTATAGTCTGTCTCATTTCAACCACTCCCTGATCCGTTCGGTTCCTTCTTTTATCTTTTCTATTCCCGCGGCAAAACTTATACGGATAAAACGATCATTCCCGAAAGGCGTCCCCGGTATCACGGCGACTTTTTTTTTCTTCCAGAAGTTTTTGACAAAAAGTCATTGAATCCATCCCACTGCCGGATATATCGCAAAAAAGATAAAACGCGCCTTCCGGCTTGGAAAGACGTAATTTAGTTTCACCGGACAAATTCTTCATCAAGACATCCCTTCGGAGCTGATACTCAATGCGATTTCGTTCCATTTCGTCTTCCAGAGCCGCAGACAAAGCATGTTCCGCCGCAGCCTGGCTTATTGAACACGGCCCTGAAGTTGAATGACTCTGTAGAGTAGTCACCATCTTCATTATTTTTCGGTCTCCAGCGGCATATCCTATCCTCCATCCTGTCATGGCAAAACTCTTGGAAACACCGTTTACCACGATAGTTGAAGCGCGCGCCGCATCTGAGGCGGCGGCTATAGAAAAATGTTTTTGCCCGTCAAAGATAACCTTCTCGTATATCTCGTCGCTTATGATCGTGATGCCGGCGGCAAGCGAGGCCTCTGCTATCGCCCGCAGCTCTTTTTCACTATAAACCACGCCGGCGGGGTTTGACGGACTGTTTATTATCAAGGCGCGCGTTTTATCCGTAAAAGCGGCCTTTATGTCCTTTACTCCGGCCTTAAAGCCTTTCCCGGCGTCGGTCGCCAGTATTTTCGGCACGCCTCCGCCCAGTTTTACCATCTCGGGGTAACTCAACCAGTAAGGGGCGATCAGTATAACTTCGTCGCCCGGCCTCAATATAACCTGCAGAATATTATATAGCGAGTGCTTGGCGCCGCAGGAGACGACCACTTCGTCAACGTCGTAATTTAAGGCATTATCACGGTTAAACTTGCGGCAAATGGCGTCTTTAAGCGAACGTGTCCCTCCCGCGGGGGTATATTTGGTATTCCCTTCACGGATCGCCTTTACCGCGGCATCCTTTATGGAACCGGGAGTATCAAAATCAGGCTCACCGGCCGCAAGCGTAATAACATCTTCGCCCGAAGCGAGCATGACCTTTGCCTTTGCGGTTATCTCCAGGGTAGCCGAGGGTTCCACCGCCATGATTTTCTCTGAAAATCTCATTCCATTAGCCCTTCATTATGAAAATAAAATAACACAATCCTATTAATAATACAAGGGGTAAAATTTGAAGGAAATCGGAGCGCTCTGGCTACAATTGCCATATGCCGCGCTTTGCGCGTTTGGCTTCTTCCTGCGCGGCGGTGAGAAGCGCAAGGTGTTTCGTGTTGGGCGGGATCATGTAGACCGAGGCGCAGCCCCGGCGCAAAAGTTCCGCGTTGACCATCTTGCCGTCTACATAAACATACGCTAAAAGCCGGCCGTACTTGTCTTCTTTTTCTGCGTCAAACTCAAGCTTAACTTTTTTGCCGGCCACGAGTTCGTTGTTTTCTGTTTTTGCTTTCAGGGCATACGGCTCAGGAGCGTATTTCCATCCGGTGCCCTCGCGTTTTCTTACTTCCGGCGTATCTATGCCGATATACCGCACGCGGCTGCCGTTTGATAACTCAATCGTATCGCCGTCAATCACCTTTTTAACGATATACTCTGCTTGAGCGGCGCTGCTCTGCCGCGCGCATCCGGTCGCGAGAGTCGCGCTTGCCGCTATACAAGTCAGCAATAATACGGCGAAAAAATATAGACGTTTCTGCATCCTTAGACCTTTGACTTCACAGAATTCTATTTCGTGAAGTTATGCTGCTATAGCGAAATAC
Organism: Candidatus Omnitrophota bacterium; assembly: GCA_043811335.1. GTDB lineage: Bacteria > Omnitrophota > Gorgyraeia > Tantalellales > Tantalellaceae > CAZGOZ01. The sequence continues at coordinate 10,343 of JBDRNI010000104.1, forward strand.
CGCGCCGCGCGGCGCAGCTGTCCGATTTGATCAGGGATACCACAGACCTTGCCGAGATTCTCTATGATCTTTTCAACGAGACCGGTTATATCAACCGGGGTAACCCCGGCCAGACCTGGGTCTACATCGCCTTCCACCATTAAGTAATAATATCTTCTGAGGTTCTTTAACCCGTAAATTTTTGAATTAACAAGTTCTGCAACCGATTCCGCGCAATTTATCCTTTTATCGGATTCTATTATATCCTCATTAAGAGTCCTTATCAACTCTTGCTGTTCCGGTGTGGTCGCTATAACCGCCACGGGAACGCCGGATCGCGCCAGTTTCGGGAGCAGCACGCCAAGCCCGTTATCAAACACGGTTTTCTCGGAGAATATCAAGCCGCTCGTGCCGTCCGACAGAACGAATTCTCCCTTCACCTCGGGCATCTCCGTAAGCATGCGTTCCAACTCTTTCAGATCAAGGGCGTTCTTCCTTTCGTTATACCCCTGGAGTAAGATCAACGCAACTTTCAGATATCCCCGGGCCGTTAATTTATACTTATTCTCTCTTCTGGTATTATCAACCGTAAGAAGCCCAAGACGAACCAGCTCCCCGAGATCCCGCCATGACTGCGTATCGTTTACCCTGACCGGCAGATCGGCAAAATGTTTGGCAAAATCAAATTCTTTTCTCGCACTATTATACGCTTCACGAAAATCATTGATAGTGAAACTTCCCGACTGCGGATCCTCAAAATCATTGATAGTGAAATTTCCCGACTGCAGATCCTCCGAAAATGCGATAACCATCATGGCGTCTTCAGGGCTCCGGCCGAGTTTTCCGCACAGCCCGGGTGTTATTTGCCTTTTTCTACCAATAGCCCTCACGATCTGGCCATACAGCCAGTCAGCTGTTTTTTCATTCCCGGCTTTGATGTCGGTTTGTATATCATCATCTCTCAGCACGCCGGCTTCTCTCAGGACTTTTCCGATCACCTTTCTAGTGGAGTCGGTTATCGTGCCGAGCTTTGCCCTCTCTACATCAAAAACAGTAATGTTCGCAGTGTCTCCGACCAAACTCGTCGCGATCTTGTCAATAAGCTTTTCATCGGCGGCAGTGGCAACGGCTGTATCTTTTCTGTCTTCAGGTTCTTCTATTCCCGGCAGTTGCGGCTCTATCCCGCTCCTTGCGGCCGTATCTTCTTTCTCTCTTCGCTTTTTTACCCCCTTCAGAATATCGATCAAAACCCCGTTCGTTTCCGTGTCATCCGGTAAATCTCTTTGTACCAGTTTAGATTCCTTGAAACGATCATTAACATGACGCCAGGCATTATCAGTCACTATCCCTTTCACGGCCTGTTCCAGATCCGCGGCCGTGATACCTTTATCCGCGACCAGCCGTTTTATTATCTGTTCCAATGCCAAGCCGTTTTGCTCTATAAGAGCATCTATTTCCTCCCTGCCTGCCGCCTTCCGGGACACGGGACCCGCCTTCGAGAGACGACTCTTGAACGTTTTATTTCTTGCTATCCTGACTTTTTTTAAGATCTCACTTAATTTTTTGTTATCTGTCGTATTTTCCTCGCGAACCTTTCCCGCTATATTCGCCTCTTTGAAAGCGGCATCACATCTTTCGCGGATCGCATAAGTGATTATTCCTTTTTCCACCAGAGAAAGATTATCATTCGTGACACGCGGGTCCCCCGCAAGGATCCGCACAACATCGGAGATCTGTCCTTCTTTGACAGGGACTTTTACCACTTCCTCTTCCTTTTCCTCCGGCTCACGGGATCCATCAAACAATTCAACAAAGGCTCCTTTTTCCCGTTTCAATCCCTCTCTTTTTCTCACTGCTCCCCTTAAAACCCGGAATAACATGTCATTTGACCATATGATCCTTGCGGCGACGGGTTGTTCAAGAACCCAGGCCGCGGCAATAACGCGGCGGATGATCTGTTCCGTCGGACCTTTTGAAGTAATCACGTTCGTGAGTTCGCTGTCCGATAACATTTTAT
>JBDRNI010000105.1:0-5282 GCA_043811335.1 Candidatus Omnitrophota bacterium
ACCGCCCCATGTTACACAGATTATCACAAATCGTAGCGCCGGTCTACCGACATTCAAAAACTGGTGGGCGAGGAGGGAATCGAACCCTCATGGTCTATTCAACCGAAGGATTTTAAGTCCTTTGCGTCTGCCAGTTCCGCCACTCACCCGTAAAATTTGCAAAGCAAAATTTACATCGAACCCCGCAAGGGGTGAAATGCCTATTTTTGCTTCTCCTTTGTCTTCAGGTCCATACTTTTCATTCGCAAAGTATGGAGGCGCGGACCGGAATCGCACCGGTGTACGCGGTTTTGCAGACCGCTGCCTAGCTGCTCGGCCACCGCGCCCATTTTTTGCTCTTCCTGCTGCTCTTAACTGTCTATAACCAAATAAATTAACATAACCCCGAAAAAATGTCAAACAGGGCTATTTTCGCCAGGCTACTACGCCGTTGACGCATAACACGTTCTCTCCGCCGCCGGGATGATTATCTTTCTTGTCCCGCATCAGCGTGTTCATTGAATCGGCCCTGACCGTCTCCCCGGACACATACACATAATCGGGCGCCTCGGGCGTACCCAGCGCCTTATTCGCCGGGCAATCCATTAAACGCCTGTCGCCGATGTATTGTTCATCGTAAAGCGTTTTCAAGGAAGGCGGGAAATTACCCTCATGTTCCACCGCATAAATATACAAGGCCAGGCCCACCTGTCGCAGGTTATTCGTGCACGCCGTTCGTTCCGTCCTTCCGTAGCTGTATCGGACAAGCGGCAGCATCAAAGCGCCGATGACAATAACTATGCCGAACACCAGCAGCAATTCGCTTATGGTAAAGCCGTTTTTTTTCGTTTCGGGCATTCTCATCTCAGCAGTTTTTTTACCTCTCGCGCTATGATCGAGGCCATGCGTTTTTTGGTTATCCTGCCGAAATCCCGGATAATTCCGTCTTTGTCCAGGATCCGGTATTTTTTTATGCCTCCGCCGAAGGGGTTTGACTTCGCGTCCAGTGTGTTGACAATGATGAGATCCAGTTTTTTCGCCCGAAGCTTGGCTCGCGCATTCCTGAGCGCGTCATGCGTTTCCAGGGCAAACCCCACTTTCGCGATATCGCGCCGAGAGCGTATTTCCGCAAGGATATCCGGCGTTTTTCTGAGTTTCAGCGTCAACGTTTCCCGTTTTTTTATCTTGCTCCGGTTTTTTTTCGCCGGACTAAAATCGCAAACCGCCGCGGCCATCACGATACAGCCGCAGCCGTTCAGATGTTTCACTACCGCGCGTCTCATTTCCCGCGCGGTCAGAACGTTCACCATTTTCACGCCGGCGGGCGCCTCAAGACCCACAGGCCCGCTCACGAGACAGACATCAAATCCGTTCCGCGCGCATGCAGCGGCTATCTCGTATCCCATTGTTCCGGTGGAATGATTAGATATGAACCTGACGGGATCCAGCGGTTCCACGGTAGGCCCGGCAGTTACCAGGATCTTTCCGGAGAAAGCAGCGCTGCGTGTCATGTGGATAAGACCTTTTCCGTCTCTTGGACTATTTTCTCCAGCGGAGCCAAATGCCCGAGGCCCTCATGTCCGCACGCCAGGCGGCCTACAACGGGAGGAATAAAGTGGTATCCTTTTCCCTGAAGATATTTTATCTTGTCTTGGATGATCCCGTTGTTGAACATGCCGTCGTTCATGGCCGGAGCTATCACCACGGGACACCGCGCCGCGCATACGACGCACAAAAGTATATCGTCGCAGATGCCTGCGGCTATTTTCGCGATAACATCGGCGCTCGCAGGCGCAATGAGGATGACGTCCGCCTCTTCGGCAAGGGAAACGTGCCGGATATCCCGGCCTTTCCGCGAGTCAAACATGCCGGCAGCCACTTCTCTCTCCGAAAGCGTCTCCAGAGTAAGCGGCGTGACAAACCGGTCTGCATCGGCAGACATCATGCACCGCACGGAATGGTTTCTCTTGCGGAAAAGTCCGATAAGATCGCACGCCTTGAATGCGGCAATACTGCCCGTGATACCCAGAACTATGTTTTTTCCTGCGTCCATCGCGTTATTTTATCACCTTCATGCTGACCTTGCCCGCAATGATCTCCCTGATAGCTATCGTGGTATTCTTTTCCTTGGGATGTGTATCTATCAGGCTTTTCATGCCGGCGTTGAGTTCCATTGCCCTCATCGCCGCAAGATTGCAAAGCTTGTAAATACTCCCTGTTTTTTCGATCAGTTCCTCGCGTGCTGTTTTTTCCATTATCTTAGTTTCCTCTCGTTTTCTATGATAGTTTTTAATTCGCGCGCTGCTTTTTCAAGATCGTCGTTCACGATGAGGTAATCATATTCTTCTGCTGCGGCGATCTCTCTCTCTGCTTCTTTTAACCTTAGAGAAACGTCTTTTTCTTGATCCGTGTTCCTCCTCTTCAGACGCGCGACCAGCTCTTCGGGGGAAGGCGGCATCACGAACACGCTTATGCTCTCCGGAAAGGCCTCTTTCACCTTTCTGGCTCCCCTGACATCTATGTTCAGGATTATATCCTCGCCTTTCTCCCGGGCATCTAAGATCTGCTGCCTGGATGTGCCGTAACAATTACCAAAGTTCTCTTCCCATTCCAGCAATTCACCCTGCTCTCGTTTCTTTTTGAATTCTTCTTCCCGGATAAAGATATAATCCTTACCGTCAGCTTCGCCTTTCCTCGGCGGACGTGTCGTATAAGACACCGACCTTCTTGTTCCGGGCGTTGTCTCCAGCAGGCGGCTTACAATAGTTGTTTTTCCGCTTCCCGACGGCGCGGAAACGACAATAATGAGGGAATTTTTCATTCAACGTTCTTGATCTGTTCGCGCATTTTTTCTATCTGGCTCTTTATGTTGATAACGGATTTTGATATGCTGAAATCGTTGGATTTTGCGCCTATCGTGTTCACTTCTCTCTGCATCTCCTGGGCAATAAAATCCAGTTTTTTTCCCGTATCCGTTTTTGCCCTGTCCATGGTCTCTTTATACGCGATAAGATGCCCGGAAAGCCGCGTTATTTCCTCGGCTATATCGCAATTCCTGGCAAAGAGAGCGACCTCCGTCTCCAGGCGGCTCTTGTCCGAAACGGGACCGGCTGCAATATCCTTGACGGATTTGACGAGTTTTTTTCGGTGTTCCGCTACTCTTCGTTTTCCGAATTTCTTTATCGCCGTCATGTTTCCCTTGATCTTTCTCAGACGCGAGTTAAAATCCCTGGCCAGACTCATGCCCTCGCTCTTTCTGTATGCCAGCAGGTTTTTAAGCGCTTTTTCAGCCGCTTTTTTTATATACGGCCACAGCTTTACTTCTTCTTTGCCTGGATTTCTCCGCATGACGCCCGGAAACGCGATTAGATCCCCGATCTGTATCTCGCCTCCTACGCCCAGGTTTTTCTGCACCTTTTGGATCTTTCGGAGATATTCTTTCGCAACATTCTCGTTCATCTCTATTTTCCGGGCGCTCTCTTTGCCCTCGGCCTCTTCTCTTTCAATCCGCACGAAAACCTTTCCGCGAAACATTTTTCCCTCAACGATCTTTTTTATTTTCTCTTCCAGCAGGAAAAGCCCGTTGAACGGGCTGCAGATAACGTCCAGGCTTCTGTGATTCAGCGTCTTGATCTCCACGACTATGCTTCCGTACGGACTTTTTTCTTCGCCTTTTCCGAAACCGGTCATTGATTTTATCATTTTTTTACGGCGCGCGTTCCGCTCGCGGCGAAAATCACGCCCACTTTCGGGTTTTTGTTTTTTCCTCAACGGTCTTGACCGAATACATGTCTTCAAGCAGCTCGCCCGGGTTGAACCAGAGTTTTATCTCGCGTTCCGCGTCCTCGTCGTTGGCCGAAGCATGAATGACGTTCTCGTAGACGCCCGCGGTGGTGATCCTGCCATATGCGCCCCTTATGGAAACGGAGTCAGCCTCTTCAGGGTTGGTGCCGCCGCAGATCTCCCTCACCTTGTTGATCGCGTCATCCCCCCAGTATACAAGGGCCATGACTTTCTTTTTATGATGCTCCCCCATGATATACCGCATGAGATCTTCATAGAAAGGCTTCTGTTTAAGCGCCTTGTAGTGTTCTTCGGCAAGTTCACGTGATACCTTCACCATTTTAGCGCCGATGATCTCCAATTTCGTTTCCGATAATCTCGTAAGGATATTGCCCGTCAGGGATTTCTTCAGTCCATCGGGCTTTATCAAAACAAGTGTTTGCTCATTCATGTCTGGTCTCCGTTTCGTCAATTTTTCCGTGTCCCTTATTGTAGCAACTGGCGTTGAAAAGTCAAGCTCGTAGGGGCTTGACCGCCGGCTGCCCATGAAAGCACACACAAAAAAGACTGGTCGAGTGCGGACGGCCGGCTTTTTGTGTTTTTTCTTTTTTAAGGAGAGAGTTTAAGCCATGTTGGACAAGGGCTTGAACTCCGTTTACGACCAACCGTTATCAACTGCGTAGGATACTTACGGAACCGACTCAACTGTACAGGATGCCGCTACCGTAAACATAGCGTCAAACCTGTGCGGTTTCTCTTTCGGGCAACCTACGTGGTTTATTTTTGTTTAAAGATTGGATTTGGTTTTGGAACTGTCGGAAACCAGATTGACCGATGGCTAAGCGCGGAACGGCGGTTGATGTGATCCCGCGCTTTTTCCACGATCCGACCGGCAATGTGGACGATGACATCGTCGGGGATACCGTCAGCGGATTTGGATTGCGGATTGACCCAGCACTGGTCGTTCATGTAATCAATGGTGAGAAACTCGTTATTCTTTTTGTTGATCGCTATCTCGGATGAAAACCAATCAATGCGCGTAATCCAACCGATTTCGGCTGCGATCTGTATCATCGGAAGCAACTTATGCTCGTACACTTCCCTCGGGGTGAGTTTGCGATAGGTGTGGGCATTGGGATTCCACCAGCACGGGGTGATCTCCCCGAATGTATTAAAAATGCGAAACCACGCGGGATTGCCGTTTATTTCTTTGGGCTCGATGAATTCCTGCACGAGAACGGTATCTCCCATATTTACTTTGCGCGCTTCGGCAATCGACTGGTACATCGCATCATGGGAGGTAATTTTTACGCCGCGCTGCCCATAGCCTAACGCGGGCTTTACGACAATGGAATGGCCCAATTTTTCTTTTTCCTCATCAGTAAACTCTCTGGCGGGCTCCCCGCTCCTCATGATTACCGTAAAAGGAACGGAAATACCGGCATGTATTAGATCGAAATGAGTTACTGATTTATCAGCCGCTATCTTCACAACATCAGGGTCGGCTACGATTCTGGTAC
>JBDRNI010000106.1:0-14103 GCA_043811335.1 Candidatus Omnitrophota bacterium
AAAAGAGGGGCACGTTTCTGCCTGATCACTGTTCACTGATCACTGTTCACTATTACGCGGTGACTGTTAGGAGGTCTTCGGTGGTTTGGATGGAGGTTACGGTTAGGGAGCTGTCTATTTTTCTTAATAGGCCTTTTAGGATGCTGCCGGGGCCTATTTCCAGATAGTTCTTTACGCCGAGCGTAACGGCTGTCTTTATGGAGGCTTCCCAGAGGGTTTTGGAATCTAGCTGGTTTACGAGGTTTTCTTTTATTACTGCGGGGTCGCCGGTGACTTTTGCGTTTATATTGCTTATGAAATCTATTGCCGGTTCTTTTATTTCAATGCCGTCTAGAACGGCTTTGAGTTTTTCTTTTGCGCCGGACATTAGTTCTGAATGGAATGCGCCGCCTACTTTAAGCATGATAACACGTTTTGCTCCGGCAGTTTTTGCAAGATCCGCTACGAGTTCTATTCTGTCTGCATGACCGGATATGACTACCTGACCCGGGGCGTTGAGATTTGCTACCTGACACCCGCCGATGCCCTTGCAGAGTTCTTCAACTTTACTTACTTCAAGGCCCATTACCGACGCCATCTTGCCCGGCTTTTCCCGGCTTGCTTCTTCCATGAACTCGCCTCGTTTTTTTACAAACTTAAGGCCGTCTTCAAAAGAAAGCGCTCCGGCTGCTACCAGTGCCGTGGGTTCGCCCAGACTCAGGCCCATTGCCACTGCGCCGAACGTTTTTATATCGTCAATGGAGAAGATCTCTCTGCCTTCTTCGCCCACCGGCGCGCCTTTTAGTTTTTCTATGAGAACGTTTAGAACCGCGATGCTTACGGTAAATATGGCGGGCTGACTGTTTGCTGTGGTTTGAAGATCGTTTTCAGGGCCTTCAAAACACAGTTTTGTTATGTCTCGCTCCAGAACCTCGTTCGCCTTGTCAAATACCCATCTCGCGGCTGCATGCGCGCGGTATAGATCTTCGCCCATGCCGACTTTTTGCGCGCCCTGTCCCGGGAATAGTAGTCCGAATTTTTTGTGCATTATTTTTTGGATCCCCGCTTTCGCGGGGATGACAGACTTTGCTGATCACTACTCACTGATCACTGTTCACTGTTCACTAAAAATGCGTCCTACCACTTGATTATCAACGCGCCCCAGGTTAGGCCGCCGCCGAAGGCGTCCATTAGGATGATGTCGCCTTTTTTGATTCTGCCTTCTTCAACCGCTTCGGTAAGAGCTACGGCGCTTGAAGCGGCTGACATGTTGCCGTATTTCTCTATGTTGAGATATACCTTCTTTGCCGGATCTACACCCATTCTTTTCGCGAAAGCGTTCAGAATGCGTATATTCGCCTGATGCGGGATGATAATATCTATATCGTCGCCTTTGAGACCCAAGGGTTCCGTTACGGCAAGCGCCGCTTCGGCCATGATCTTTACGGCGTATTTAAAAAGGGTGTTGCCCTCCATCTTTATCGTGTGAAGTTTATTCTCAACCGTCTTTATGGAAGCCGGCATCCGGGAGCCGCCCGCGGGAAGCCGGAGCAGATCACCTTTTGAGCCGTCCGCGCCAAGCGTGGCGCCGAGGATCTCTCCGCCGTCTTCGGTTCCGAGCACCGCGGCGCCTGCGCCGTCGCCGAAAAGGATACATGTTGAACGGTCTTCCCAGTCCGTAACGGATGAGAGTTTTTCCGCGGCAATGACAAGCGCGTGTTTAAACATGCCGCTCTTGATAAACTGATCTGCTATGGCAAGGCCATAGACGAAGCCCGAACATGCCACGGATATGTCAAAAGCCGCGACTTTTCCGGCCCCGAGTTTATGCTGAACGATACACGCCGTTGACGGAAAGAACATGTCCGGAGTTATTGTCGCGACTATGATAAGATCTATGTCCTCCGGCTGCAATCCGGCGTTGTTCAGGGCGTTTTTAGCGGCTTTTACCGCCATGTCGCTCGTGGCCTCGTTTTCTGCGGCGATGCGTCTTTGTTTTATACCTGTTCGCGATGTGATCCACTCGTCGGTGGTTTCCACCATTCTTTCCAGATCAGCATTGGTCAGTATGTTTTCCGGTAGATATTTTCCGACACCTATTATTCCTGTTTTTGCCATCGTTTTGTCCTTTTTTATCTTATAGTGAACAGTGATCAGTGAATAGTGATCAGTCGGGTTCCGGGTACTTCCGGGCACCTTAAAAGGTGCCCTACAAATCACGGATCACAGATCACTGTTTACTGTTCACTATAATATCTAATAACTCTGCAATTCTTCCACGACGTGCATGTTTACTTTGTGCCTCACGTTCTCGGACGCGGCAAACAGAGCGTTTTTTATCGCTTTGGCGCTAGACGACCCGTGCGCTATTATTATGCTTCCGTCAACTCCCATGAGAGGCGCTCCGCCGTATTCCGATGCGTCTATCTTCTTTTTAAGGGCATTGAACGCCGGAAGCGTCAAGAGCGCTCCGAGTTTCGTTATTATTGAACTTTTTTTAAGTTCCCGCCGCAGAAGGTCGCTGGCCGCATCCGCAAAACCCTCAGTGACCTTCAGAACGACATTCCCGACAAACCCGTCACACAGAACCACATCTACGTGACCGCGGTATACTTCCTTAGGTTCAATATTACCTACAAAATTGAGCTTGCTCTCAGAGAGCATCATGTGCGCCTCTTTTATAAAATCGGTTCCCTTGGTTGATTCTTCGCCTATATTCAGAAGACCAACCGTCGGTTTTATCTTGGAAAGAATATGTTTTGAGTATGCGTCTCCCATGATGCCGTACTGAAGCAGATGCAGAGGTTTCGGATCAATGTTTGCTCCGACGTCTATTACCACAACGGGTTTATCCAACGTCGGAAAGATCACGGCGATACCGGGCCTGTCTACCCCAGGCAAGAGCCGCAAGCTCAGCGTGGCCGCGCATACCATGGCGCCGGTGTTCCCCGCGCTGACAAAGGCTTCAAACACGCCTTTCTTCAGAAGATTGGTGCCTACCACGATGGAAGAATCCCGTTTTTTTCTCACGGAAAGCGCCGCCGGTTCGTGCATCTCTATTACCTCGGACGCATCCACGATGTCTATCTTGTTGGCGGGATAATTCAGCCCTTGAAGATGTTCCTGTATCTCTTTTTTGCGGCCTATCAGGGTAATGTGATAGCCGTATTCATGCACGGCCATTACCGCGCCCTTCACCGTGCATTCCGGGGCCTTATCTCCGCCCATCGCGTCTAAGCCGATCCTCATTTCGGTCTTGGCAGCCAAAGGTTACCCCCTTCCTCTTCTTTCCTTTTTCTCTTTCTTGGCCTTGCGATCTTCCATGGTCTCTATTCGCTTGACCTGAACGCCCCGATAATAACCACAATGCGGACATACATGATGTGATTTTTTGGCTTTTCCGCACTGCTTGCATTTTGTGACCGAAGGCGCCGTCGCCTTATAATGCGTTCGTCTCTTTCGTCCGCGTGTCTTTGAATGTCTGTGTTTAACTTTAGGCATTTCTTTCTCCTCAACCTTTTAATTTTTTATTTCAATTTTACTCTTTACTCTTTACTCTTTACTTTTTTAACTACTCCATACGTATCTTTCGCTATCAGGAGTTCTTCGTTGGTACTGACAATAAGGAACTTCGTTCCGCGGCCCAAGAGCGGACGCAGATCTTTCTTCATGCTGTTCGCCAGAGACGGCAGGTGCTCCCCTATTCCCGCCGTGAATACCACCGCGTCAACCCTGCCGAGAACGGCGGCATACGCGCCTATATATTTCCTTATTCGGTATGCGAAAATATCATACGCCAGACGAGCGCGTTTATTCCCCTTGCGCATGGCTTTGAGCAGATCTCTCATGTCGTTGCTCACGCCCGACACTCCCAGAAGACCGCTTTCCTTGTTAAGCATCGCGTTCATCCGGTCAACACTCAGCCCTTCTCTCGCCATGAGAAAAGTCACCACTGCAGGATCAAGATCTCCGGAGCGCGTTCCCATGAGAAGCCCCTCCAGCGGGGTGAACCCCATTGACGTGTCTACGCTCTTTCCGCGCCTGACGGCCGTGATGCTGCACCCGTTCCCGAGATGCGCCGTGATAAGGTTCAGCTTTCCGAGCGGTTTCTTCAAGACTTCTGCCGCTTTTGCCGATACATATCTGTGACTCGTGCCGTGAAAGCCGTATCTTCTGACGTCGTATTGCGTATAAAACTTGTACGGGATACCGTAATGAAACGCGGTATCCGGCATTGTCTGATGAAAAGCCGTATCAAAAACCGCCACTTGCGGAACACGGCCGAATATTTTAAGGCAGCTTTTTATCCCTTCCAGCGCGGGAGGGTTATGCAGCGGCGCGAGTTCCGAAAACTTTTTTATGCTTTTCAGGACCTTTGCGTTGATCAGCGTGCTCTCGTTGAACTCCTCGCCGCCATGAACTACCCTGTGCCCGATACCCGTTACTTCGCCGACCTTTGAGATCGCCCCGTCATGCGGATCTAACAGACGATCTTTGATTATTTCAATTGCGCGGTGATGATCGGGACACTTGAGTTTTTTATGTATATTTTTACTGCCGTCCGTTTCATACGTGAGAGTGGCCATGCCCTCGCCTATGCGCTCAACTATCCCCCTGCATAAAGAGACCTCTTTTTCCACGTTAAAAAGATCATATTTTGCCGAGGACGACCCGCAATTTATAACAAGTATCAGCATGATTAAAAGTTACCGCCTAAATTCCCTGGGCTATTATCGCCGTGACGACAGCCGTGTCAACAACGTCTTCCCAGCTGCAGCCCCGCGATAGATCACTGCAGGGTTTATCCAGCCCTTGTATGATCGGACCCACGGCCCGCGCGTTCGCCAGGCGCTGACTCAGTTTATATGAAATATTGCCCGCGTCCAGGTTTGGGAAAATCAGAACATTGGCCTTTCCCGCCACCGGACTGTTAGGGCATTTACGTTTTGCTACTTCGGGAACCATCGCGGCATCAACCTGAAGTTCTCCGTCAATTATCAGATCCGGCCTTTTCGTTTTTATTTTTTCAAGAGCGGCCCGAATGGTCTCTATAGATTCTCCTTTAGCGCTGCCCTTGGTGGAATAACTCAAAAGAGCAACGCGCGGCTCAACACCGAACAGCTTGCGCATCAGATCGCTTGAAGCGATCGCGATACCGGAAAGCTGTCTCGCGGAAGGATACGGCACTATGCCGCAATCTCCGTAAATTAAAAGCCCGTTCTCTCCGAAGTTTGAGTCCGGCATCTCCATTATGAAAGCGCTTGAAACCGTGCCTATCTCTCTCACGATCTTCAGGCAATGTATGGCGGCTCTGGCAACATCGGATGTCGTGTGACTGGCACCGGCCACAAAACCGTCTGCCGCGCCCATCCGCGTCATTAGGGCGGCATAGAATACCAGATTATCCATCACGGCCTTTTCCGCTTCCTCGCGCGTCAGGCCCTTGCTTTTTCTCAGCTCAAAATATGTATCCATGATCTCTTCCCGCTTATCGTGCGTTGCGGGATCCTGGATATTCACCTTGTCTATCTTGATATCGTTTTTTGCGGCGACCTTTCGGACCATGTCTTCTTTGCCGAGAAGACACACATCAACGATTCCCTCGTTCGCCAGAAGGGCCGCGGCCCTCACTACCCTTGCGTCTCCGCCTTCAGGCAGAACGATCTTTTTCCTGTCTTTTTTTGCTTTCTCTCTTAAGGCCAATACTTTGTTCATGCTCATGTTTGTAATTTTTCCTTCAATTTTTTTTCGACATTTTCCGGGACAAAACTGAATACATCGGAGCCCAACCGTGCTATTTCTTTTATCAGCTTGCTCGACAAATATGAATACGACTCGTTCGGCATCATGAACACCGTTTCAATTTCCGGTTTCAATTTTCTGTTGGTGAGTGCCATCTGGAACTCATATTCAAAATCTGATATCATTCGGATGCCCCGAACCATGACCCCGGCCGAGTTCGCAAGAGCGTAATCCACCACCAGACCTTCAAAACTCTCCACGGTGACATTGTCGTAGCCGGCGGCCGCCTCGCGCATCATTTTTACGCGTTCTTCCGTTGAAAAAAGAGTGGATTTTTCACGACTGTCGGCGACTGCGACAAGAACCGTGTCATACAGCTTGCTGACCCTCTTGATCACATCAAGATGGCCGTATGTAACGGGATCAAAAGTCCCGGGATAGACCGCTTTTCTTACCATGTCTTTTCATGAAGATAGATATGCTAATATCTCCGTAAGTCCTTTGTTTGATGACAGAAACACCCCTTGTTAACTCCGGAAGGCCTTCTGATCTCGTGTGCTCCAGAATAAGCAAACCAGTGGGGTTTAATATATCATACTGATATATCATAAGCAAGACCTTTTTGGTCATGCCGGCAGCATAAGGAGGATCTGAAAACACGAGATCAAATTTTTCTTTTTTTTCACCGAATGATATGATCGCCGCGAACGCATCCCCGCTTAGAACCTCGGCGCAGTCGTCAAGTTTTAGCGATTGTATGTTCTTTTTTATCGTATCGGCGCAAAGAGGGTTTTTTTCCGCGAAAACAGCTTCTTTGGCGCCGCGCGACAGCGCTTCAAGGCCATACGCCCCGCTGCCGGCGAAAAGATCTAAAACACGCGCGCCGGGAAGCTCGGCGGCGATCATATTGAATACCGCTTCGCGTATTCTGTCTTTTGTCGGCCGCGTCGTCTTGAGATGCGGATCTTGTATCTTTCTGCCCCTGAATTTGCCGCCGATTATTCTCATTGTTTTCTTTTTGTCTGTCATCTCTTCTGTCATTCTGCCTGTCCCGAGCGAAGCCGAGGGGAGGCCCTGAAAGGGCCGAAGAATCTGATACTTCAGATCCTTCGTCGCTTCGCTCCTCAGGATGACGGAACTCTGTCCTCTGCTCTCTGTACTGTTCACAGATCACTGTTCACAGATCACTTCGCCCCGCCCCCACTATATGCTCACTTTCCCCCGGAATCGCGCCCGGATGCTTTCTCGGATACCGGCGTTGCGCTCGTCTTTTAGGTCCGGGTCTTCGGCGATCAGGGCGAATGCTTCCTCACGCGCTTCTTCCATGATCTTAAAATCTTTGGCGATGTCGCCGAACCTGATCTCCGGCAGGCCGCTCTGCCTCGTTCCCAGAAACTCTCCCGGGCCTCTCATGCTCAGATCCCGCTCGGATATCTCAAAACCGTCATCGGTCTCGGCCATCGTTGCGAGACGTTTGTGCGAGACGTCAGTTTCGGCCTCGCCCATAAGAACACAATAAGATGCGTGTTTTCCGCGGCCGATGCGCCCTCTCAGCTGATGCAGCTGGGCCAGGCCGTAACGTTCGGCATGTTCAACCATCATCACCGTGACATTGGGAATATCTATTCCGACTTCTATAACCGTTGTGGCAACAAGAATATCGTATTTGCCGCGGCGAAAACCGTCCATGACGTCTTTTTTCTCGTCGGACCGCATCTGTCCGTGCACGAGCGCAAGGCGCAGATCGGCGAATACATCCTTTTTGAGATGCTCATACATCCCTGTTGCCGATCTGATCCCGGACAAGGGGGTTTCTTTTATCCGGGGATACACTATGAACGCCTGACGTCCCGCGGCGATCTCATCACGAATGAAGGCGTAAACGGCAAAACGGGCGTCTTCGGTGACAGTATAAGTGACAACCTCTTGTCTGTCTTTCGGTTTTTCTCTCAGCGCGGAAATATCCATGTCTCCGAAAACCGTCAGCGCCAGGCTTCTGGGTATCGGCGTGGCCGTCATCACGAGCATGTCCGGTGTTTTTCCTTTGCGGAAAAGGGCCTGTTTCTGCGCAACTCCGAATTTATGCTGTTCGTCTATGACGACCAGCCCCAGGTTCTTAAAATCTACACCTTCCTGTATCAGCGCATGCGTGCCGATAACTATATCCGCTTCTCCGGCGGCCAGTTCTTTTTTTATTTTTTCTGACGCTTCGCGGCCGCTTTCTCTTACCAGAAGCCGGACGTTCAGCCCCAGCGGCATGAATGTTTCGCTGATCGTGACATGATGCTGGCGGGCCAGTATTTCGGTGGGAACCATGACGGCGGCCTGATAACCGTTCTGCGCCGCGAGAAGAAGCGCATACATTGAAACAACCGTCTTGCCGCTGCCCACGTCGCCCTGCAGAAGGCGCGACATCGGCGCAACCACGGACATGTCGCGTTCAATCTCACCTATGCATTTTTTCTGGGATGCGGTCAGTTCAAAATCAAACAGTTTTTCAAAATCCGCCGAGAGGGTTTCTCCGACATCATGTTTCACGCCTTTTTTATGGGCTCTCTTGCGTTTCAAAGCCATGACCGTCTGAAGAACAAAAAACTCCTCAAAAACCAGCCGCCTGTAGGATTTTTCCAGATTCTCAAATGTATACGGGAAATGTATGTTCTCTACGGCAAATTTAAGATCAACCAGTTTTCTTCGTGCCCTTATGCGCGTGGACAGCACCTCGGGCATGCCGCCTGCAAAAGAACTTATGGCACTATGAACCGTTTTTCTCAGATATTTCTGGGTAAGGTTTTCCGTCAAGGAGTATACGGGGACTATTCTTCCGATATCCAGCAATGCTCCGGGCCGGGCGGAAAGGAGAGATTTTTGGGTTTCCGCGTCCAGGATCTCAAAAACCGGATGGCTTATCTGAATTTTTCTGGTCAGCTCGACCTTGCCGTAAAACACCACCGTCTGCCCCGCTTGAAAGACCTTTTTCATGAACGGCTGGTTATACCACACACCGATCAAAGTACGGTTGTCTCCCGCTATTGTTACCTCAAGTATGCGTGTTCCCGTGCCGGCGGTGAAAAGGCTGGTTTTCCGGACTTCGCCGATAACGGCCTGAAATTGACCTACCTCAAGGTCTTTTAAGCCCACGATCCGGCTTCTGTCTTCGTATCTCCGCGGCAGATAGTATAAGAGGTCGGAAACGCCCACGACGCCCAGTTTTTGGAACAAAGGCGCCTTCCGGGGCCCCACCCCTTTTATATACCTTATGGGAACATCTTGAGAAAGGATTTTTGCTTGCATAAAGACCCTTGTTATGTTATCATTTTTTACCATTTAGATTATAGAAGAAAGGTATTACTTATGTCAAGAGAGTGCTCTATATGCGGGAAAAAACCCGTCAGCGGCAGATCAATAAGCCGAAGAGGTATGGCTAAAAGCAAGGGCGGGGTCGGTCAAAGAATAACCGGATCTACCCTGCGTCGGTTCTCTCCTAATCTCCAGACGGTTCACGCCCTGGTGGACGGGAAAAAGAAACGTCTGCGGGCCTGCGCGAAATGCATCAAAGCCGGCAGAATTGCAAAAGTTAAGTAGGGTCGGGGTTACCCCGACCCTACTGAGACTCTCCATCATTCCGCAATACGAAGATCGTGAATATTCATCTGAATAGAATCTACTCCGTTCCAGCTGTTGACTGAAGGCGTGTACGCCAGGTCAATAACATCCCCTTTTTTGGGACGCGTGACACTGTTTTTCCGAAAAGTCAACGCCTCGCAGGTGAGATTCCCGCAGGTGGCCAGAAACTTAAAACCGCTTCTGCCGATATCACGGGGAGCGTTTTTCACTTCTATGTCGCCCGTAGAAAAAATCGGTTCCGCGTTGCCGGGGCCATACGGCGTGAGCAGGTTGAGCTCCCTGACAAGTTTTTCGCCCACGTGGGAAAACGGCAGCTGAAGATCTATTTCCATCTCGGGCTCCGGCGTGTCTTCCGACGCAAAGCATTCCTCCGCCACAGTGTTCAGTTTTTCGGTAAATAAGGCAACATTCTCCGTCATGATCCTTATGCCGCAGGCTGCTTCATGCCCGCCAAAATCCACGAGATACGCGCTTGCCCTGTTGATCGCCTCAAAAAGATTGAACCCTTCCACGCCTCTTCCGGAGCCTTTTCCTTTGCCGTCTTTGGTAACGATCAGGATCGTGGGCTTTAGAAACTCTTCCGCCAGACGCGACGCCACTATGCCGATAACACCTACGTGCCAAGCGTCGTCCGCGAGCACTATGACTTTTGCTTTCTCCAGGTCTACTTCTTTTTGCACCCTGGCCGCGGCTTCTTTAAATATATTTTTTTCAATATCCTGTCTTTTTTTGTTCTCGCTGTTGAGTATCCGGGCGATCCTGACCGCTTCGGTGGGATCGTCGCACATCATGAGTTCAAGAGCGGTATTCGCCGAACCGACACGGCCCATGGCGTTTATTCTCGGGCCCAGGGCGAACCCCACGTGCTTGGCGTTGAGTTTTCTCTGCTCTACCCCGGCGACGTCTGCCAGAGCTTTAAGTCCGGGTTTATCTGTTTTTCGAAGTTCACGCAGGCCGCATCTGACGAGTATGCGGTTTTCTCCGTTAAGCGGGGCGACATCCGCAATCGTTCCGAGCGCGACAAGATCAAGATGCCTGTCCGCGACATGCTCGGCCCCTTTCATCAGGGCGCGGGCAAGCTTGTATGCCACGCCTACACCGGCAAGATACTTGAACGGATAAGGACAATCGGATTGGTGCGGATCCACTACAGCGCAGGCATCCGGCCGACGCCAAGACTCCTTGACTTCGTGATGATCGGTTATGATCACGTCCATGCCGCGGGTTTTCGCGAACGCTGCTTCATCCGCGGAATTGATGCCGCAATCCACCGTAATGAGCAGCTTGACACCGTTATCCGCCGCAAGCGCAACAGCGTCCATGTTGAGCCCGTAACCCTCTTCAAGCCGGTTCGGGATAAACGTTTCATGCCGCGCGCCGAGTTCGCAGAAAACATCGGCAAGAAGGGCCGTGGAAGTTACCCCATCTACATCGTAATCGCCATAGATCAGTATTTTTTCTTTTTTTTCAATCGCGGTTTTTATCCGCGTTACGGCGCGGTCCATGTCTTTTAAGAGGAACGGATCGCTGCAGTCAGCAAGACCGCCGAAAAGAAACGCCTGGGCTTTTTCCGGGGTTTTTATTCCGCGGTTCACGAGAAGCTGGGCAAAAAGCGGCGTGAGACCGAGAACTTCACTTAAGACCCGCTGCAATCTCGGGCTGGTTTCGCGCACTTTCCATATTTTTTTCATGTCGGATGGGTCTTTCAGCAGGGTTCAACGTGAATAACGACATCGCGGACGCGCGGCACTTGCTTTAAAATATCTCTCTTGGCCTTTATTGTCACCATGTGTCCTTCACTAACGGTTTTATTGCCGTCTACGCATATATCGGCGACTATAAAGATCTCTATGCCGGTTTTCCGCACCATCAGCTTTACCACCTTTTCAACGCCGGGAACGGCGCGGATCGTGTTTTCTATTTTTTCTTTCAGTTCTTCGGGCGGAGCCGCGTCCATCAGCTCGTCATACGCCACATGAAAAGAGTCAACTCCCAGTTTTATTATGAACCCCGCCACGATAATGCCCGCGAGCGGATCCATGAACGGTTTACCCATCCGCGCGCCCGCAATGCCAATGAGCGCGGCGACCGATGAGAGAACGTCGCTTCTGTGATGGCAGGCATCTGTCTTTAGAGAAGTGCTGTCTATCTTTTTTCCGGCGGCCAAAACACGCCTGTAGGTTATTTCTTTCACGATTATAGAGACAACCGCCGCGATCAGGGCAATGCTGCCGGGGGCGGTCACGTCGCCGTGAAGCAAAATATGCGCGGAACTCCATGCGATCCGGAAACCCACGAGAATGAGAACCAGGGATATGATCTTGGCGGTAATGGATTCTGCGCGCGCATGACCGAAGGGATGATGTTCATCGGCGGGTTTTCGCGCGATCTTAAAACCGATAAACACGCCGATACTCGTTGCCGCATCGCTCGCCGTGTGAAACGCGTCGGCGATCATGGCCTGTGACCTGCCGAAAACACCGGCAAAAAGTTTTACCGCAAAAAGCAGCACATTGCTGTAAATGCCAAGCCATGCGGCCTTTTCGCCGATCTTGTAATCGCCTTCCTGAATGTTGGACATGTGTTTTATTTTCTGCGCGATCGCCGCGACGACCAGTCAATCAAGAGCGGACTGGCAATGAATATTGACGAATACGTACCTACTATTACGCCGACCATGAGAACAAAAGAAAAATCATTGATAACTTTACCGCCGAAGAAAAACAGCGCGAAAACCACGAACAGTGTCGTGAGCGATGTCAGCACCGTCCGCGAAAGCGTTTGATTTATACTCGTGTTTATTATTTCAGCCTGGCCGGCCTTTCGCATGAATTTACGATCTTCCCTTATGCGGTCAAAAAGCACTATCGTATCGTTTATGGAATAACCCACGATAGTCAGAAGCGCCGCAATAACGGGCAGAGATATCTCGCGGCCGGTAAGCGCGATCATCCCGAGTGAGATCAGAACGTCATGGATAAGGGCAATAATGGCGGTAACGGCAAACCGAAACTCAAAACGGAAAGATATATACAGACAGATGCCTATCATCGCGAATATCAGGGCTTTTATAGCCGCTCTTCTGAGATCTGCGCCGACCGTGGGCCCGACGGTTTCCACCCTCATGACTTCAAACGACTCGGAACCGAATTCGGACTGGAACCCGGCGACTATTTCGTCGGTTTTCCCGCCAAGAGATCTTACTATGGCCTCTTTCCCTTCTCCGAAACGCTGTATCGCGGATTCTCCCAACCCGATACCCTCAAGAACTCCCCGCATCCGCTCCGCGGACACGACATTGCTGAACTTGAACTGCTGGAGAGTGCCGCCGGTAAAATCTATCCCGTAGTTATTTTGCCCGCGACGGATAAAAAGCGCCATCCCGCCGATAATAACAAGGATTGAGGCGATATAAGCCACTTTTCTGTACTTGACGAACTGAATGTTCGGCTGCTTGAAGAAATGCAGCATCGGAAGTTTCTCCATGCGCGGATTGCTCTTCGTGATGATGTCCAGCGCAAGACGCGTTACCACCAGCGCCGTGAACATGCTCGCGATAATACCGATACTCAGGGTCGTTGCAAACCCTCTCACCGGGCCCGTGCCGAACTGAAACAGTATGAGCGCGGTGATCAACGTGGTAACGTTAGCATCCAGAATGGTCCAGAAGGCCTTGTCATAGCCGGCATGAATAGCTGTTCTCAGGGACTTGCCGAGAGCGGATTCCTCGCGTATCCGCTCAAAAATAAGAACGTTCGAGTCAACGGCTATACCTATCGTGAGCACGAGACCGGCTATGCCGGGAAGCGTGAGCGTGCCCCCAAAATACGCCAGCGCGCCGGTTATGATCACCATGTTCATGACAAGGGCAAAATCCGCTATTAGACCCGCCAGAAGATAATACACCGCCATGAAAAGAAGAACAAATATGCCGCCGATGATAATAGCGTTGAGACCCTGCTTGACCGAATCTTTGCCGAGCGCCGGGCCGACGCTGCGTTCCTCAATTATCGTAACCGGGGCCGGCAAGGCACCGGCCCTCAGAACCAGCGCTATATCCTTGGCTTCCTGCACAGAAAAATTACCCGTTATCTGCGCGCGGCCGGAAGGTATTCTCTCTCGTATGACCGGCGCCGTGTTGACCTCGCCGTCAAGCACAACAGCCAGACGCCTGCCGATATTCCGCTCTGTTACGTCGGCAAAAAGATCGGCTCCCCTGTCATTGAACGCGATGGAAACATACGGCTGACCAAACCCCTGCTGGCTGAACTCCGTGGTTGCATCAACAAGCATGTCACCGGTCAGCGCGGCTTTTGTCTCTACGAGCAGTGTTTCCGTTTTATCCTCGCGGGTCTTCATGCTTTTAATTTCGTATCCTTCAACTGTCTCGCCGGCGATGGCTTTTTTAAGAAGTTCGGGATCATCCACAACGATCTTGAATTCCAGGTGAGCCGTCCGTTCTATGATCTCCTTTGCCCTCTTGCGGTCGGTAACGCCGGGAAGCTGAATGATCATCCGGTTCTTGCCCTGCCTCTGGATCACAGGCTCCATGACGCCGAACTGGTCTATTCTGTTACGTATTATCTCCAGAGCCCGTGCGGGAGCGTCCTTCGCCGCTTCGGCGGACAGCTTGGAAGTGTCCACTTCAAGCAGTATGTGCATGCCTCCCTGCAGGTCAAGCCCGAGGTTCAACTTTCCTTCTTTTACAACATCGCCTTTATTGTCGTGAATATCAAGAGGCGGATACGCGGCCCA
>JBDRNI010000107.1:0-6842 GCA_043811335.1 Candidatus Omnitrophota bacterium
TGCCTGTCCCGAGCGAAGGCGAGAGGAGGCGAGAAATAAAGAAAGAGCTCAAGATGAATTGAGCATAGGTCTTTCAAGAAGATGGTAGGGGTGCGGGGGTTTTTTACTCTGTTTTTTCGAAATCTCCCGCACGAAACAAAAGGAAAAAAATGGAGGCGGAAATGAAAAACGTCAAAAAAGAACGGTTCGGTCCGCACTTGATGCTGGACATGCGGCAATGCAACAGAAAAAAACTCAAAGATTACGCTCTGGTATTTGATGTTCTGAGAGACCTTCCCGGGAAAATAGGAATGACGCGGATCACACAGCCGTACGTGTTTCCGTATGCGGGGCTTATTCCGGAAGACAAGGGTATAACGGGAACCGTAATTATCGCCGAGAGCCACATCTCAATACACACTTTTCAAGAAAAAGACTATTGTTTTGTTGATGTTTTTTCCTGTAAGAGTTTTAACGTGGAACTTGCGGCAAAATACCTGATCGATGCTTTTGAGTCAAAGGACTACGACAAATATGTCGTTAACAGAGGCAGGGATTTTGCGAGATACAGACAGCCTGAAAAAGTTCTGGTTGCTGCTTGAGGTGGGGTTTGGATCACAATGGGACAATACAGCTGTTTTGCGGGCCTGGAGAAAGCGTTCACAGAGCTGCGCAAAGCAAGGATAGCTCTCCTGCCTGTTCCTTATGACATGACAAGCACATGGATAAAGGGCGCGGATAAAGGCCCTGCCGCTATTATTTCTTCATCACCCGTTCTTGAATTCTACGATATAGAAACCGATTTTGAGGTTTATAAGGCGGGGATCCATACATGTTCGCCGATCAAGACAAACTCTCCTCCGGAGAAAATGATCCGTCAGGTTGAATTAAAAGTTCTTGAACTGTTGAAGGCGGATAAGTTTGTGGTTACCCTCGGCGGAGAACATTCCGTGAGCATCGGCCCGATAACGGCCTGCAACACGCAGTTTAAAGATCTTAGTGTGCTGCAGCTCGATGCGCATGCGGATCTCAGGAATGAATATGAGGGCAGTCGTTATAATCATGCCTGTGTCATGGCGCGCGTGAAAGAAATGTGTCCCTTTGTTCAGGTAGGCATAAGGAGCATGTGCGTTGAGGAAAAAGCCGTTCTTGACGAGAAAAATGTTTTTTTTGCGAAAGATATCACGGGCAGCGACGAGTGGATAGACAGAGCCGCCGAACGTCTTTCGGATAACGTGTACGTGACGATAGATCTGGATGTTTTTGACCCCTCCGTCATGCCGTCAACCGGGACTCCGCAGCCGGGAGGGCTCACCTGGTACGGGGTCATGCGCTTTTTGAAAACCGTTTCCGCCCGAAAGAATATAGTGGGGTTTGACGTGGTTGAGCTTTGCCCGAACCCGAACAATAAGGCGCCGGATTTCATGGCAGCAAAACTTGTATACAAATTTTTAAGCTACATATATAGTAAGAGGGTCAAAGGTCAAAGGTAACTTCTTACATCTTTGACCTTTTAACTTTCATCTTCTAATGTGATGACAGCTCAGAAAAAGGAAACTGCGATGAAACAGTATGATTTCGGCAGGATCGAAAAAAAATGGCAGAAAACATGGAAAGATGAAGGTCTCTTCCGAGCCGACATAAAGGATACTTCCGCTAAATTTTATTGCCTCATGATGTTTCCGTACCCCTCGGCTGCGCTTCATGTCGGACACGGACGTAATTATATTCTCGGCGATGTCGTGGCCAGATATAAAATGATGAAAGGGCTCAATGTCCTGACGCCCATGGGGTGGGACGCGTTCGGCCTGCCGGCTGAAAATGCCGCCATCGCGGGACGGATCTCTCCCCAAAAATCCGTATCCGCCAACATCGCGAAGATGAAGCAACAGATGGATTCCTGGGGGGTGGGATATGATTGGGATCGCGAGGTCACGTCGTGTTTGCCGGACTATTACAGATGGACACAGTGGATATTTCTCAAGCTTTTTGAAAGAGGCCTTGCGGTCAAAAAAAAGGCGTTTGTCAACTGGTGCCCCTCCTGCAATACTGTTCTTGCCAATGAACAAGTGATTGACGGATGCTGCGAGAGGTGTTCGTCCGGTGTGGAACAGAAAAAACTCGAACAATGGTTTTTTAAGATCACCGATTATGCCGACAGGCTTTTAGAAGATCTTAATAAGCTGGACGCGTGGCCTGAAAAAGTGAAGGTGATGCAGCGTAACTGGATCGGGCGCTCTCACGGCGTGAATATTGACTTTCCGGTGGCAGACTCCGACAAAAAACTTACCTGTTATACAACACGGGTTGATACGATCTATGGCTGCACGTACATGGTTCTGGCCGCGGAGCATCCGATGATTGAGGAACTCATATCCGGAGTTGACGGCGCGGATAAGATCCGGGATGTTGTCCGCGCGATCCGTAATAAGCCGCGAATAGAACGCGTGCGGGCTCAGGGAGATAAAAAAGGTGTTTTCACGGGGCGATATGTGATAAACCGGATGAATGGAAAGAAGATCCCTCTTTGGATAGCCGATTATGTTCTCACCGAATACGGCACGGGAGCTGTCATGGCGGTTCCAGCGCATGATCAGAGAGATTTTGAATTCGCAAAAAAGTATAAACTGCCGATAGAAACAGTTATAAAAGACCCCTCACGATCCCAAGAGACGAATAAACTGACAGAAGCATATGAGGCTGAGGGTATTCTTGCCGCTTCCGGCAAATTCAACGGCATGAAAAACACGGATGCCATGGAGGCAATAGCCGACTACATGGAAAAAGAAGGGATAGGAGCGAGGGGTGTTCATTATAGACTGCGTGACTGGCTTATCTCGCGTCAAAGATACTGGGGCGCTCCCATACCGATCGTATATTGTCCGAAGTGCGGCATCGTTCCCGTTCCGGAGAACAAGCTGCCGGTTCTGTTGCCGGAAAATGTTGAGTTCCGGCCGACGGGAGAATCCCCGCTGAAGTTCGCGCCGTCTTTCGTGAAAACAAATTGTCCGGCGTGCGGAGAAGGATCGCGGCGGGAAATTGATACGATGGATACCTTTGTTGATTCCAGCTGGTATTTCATGCGTTTTATATCCCCCCGTTCCGACAAGGAGCCGTTCATCACGCAGGATGTCAATAATTGGCTGCCGGTAGATCAGTATATCGGCGGGGTGGAACATGCCATACTGCATCTTTTATATTCACGGTTTATCACGAAAGTTCTGGCCGATGCGGGGTGTGTAAATTTTGACGAGCCTTTTAAACGGCTTTTCACGCAGGGGATGATCGTCAAGGACGGGGCCAAGATGTCAAAATCAAAGGGGAATGTTGTCAGCCCTGACGAACTTATCAGGAAATACGGCGCCGATACAGTGCGTCTATATACACTGTTCATCGGCCCGCCTGAGAAGGATGCTGAATGGTCGGATAAGGGGGTTGAGGGGGCGCACAGATTTCTGAAGAGGGTATGGAAGCTTCTGGATGTGGCGGACACAGCGCCCCCAAAAGGAAATAACGACAGAGAGAACGATCTCTTGCGAAAAATGCATCTGACGGTGAAGAAAGTCACGGATGATATTGACGGTGAATTTCATTTTAACACGGCGATTAGCGCCGTGATGGAACTCGTGAATCACATATACGCGGGACTTGATAAAGAGGGTTCGGCCTGTTACGGTGAAAAATGTCTCAGGAAAGTTCTCGGAAATATAGTTTTGCTTATCGCTCCTTTTGTTCCGCATATAGCGGAGGAAATACACCGGATAACGGGCGGAGAAGGAAGTGTTTTTAAACGCCCGTGGCCGGGTTTTAGCGAAAGCATGCTGAAGTCGGAAAAAGTTACAATTCCTGTTCAGATCAACGGCCGGCTCCGCGGCACGGTGGAAGTGCCGTGCGGTCTCGGCGAGGATGAGATCAGAAAAATAGTTTCGGAAGACGTGAAAATAAAAGAGCACCTAAGCCTTAAGCTCGGATCCAACGCCGGCAAGAAGGTTCGCAAGTGGGTGATCCTGCAGGACAAATTGGTAAATATAGTTGTTTGAGACCGTCCAAAAAGGGATAAACTCATGCTAAGTGAATATAATGTCATTCTGACCCGGAACGGAGCGAAGGGGAAGAATCTGATTCGTCAGATCCTTCGGCTTCGCCTCAGGATGACGATCTTTCTTCTATTAGGCATGGCTGGTTTTCTTTTTTGGCCGCAGAGCCGTGTTCTTTCCGAAGAGCAGGTTCCTTTTGAGAAATCCGACGATTACGGTAATATACCCGTTCGCGTAATGAAGAAAATACCGTTGCCGGGAGGATATCATGAGGGACTTCTCTTTGATGGTGAAAATGTCTGGGTGAATAACGGTAAAGGCGGAAAAACATGGATCGTTGATCTCGCCGCGGAAACCATTTCAGCGGAGATAAAACCGATAGCGACTTTCACGGAAGGCATGACGTCCGTCGGCGACGGTACTTTTTGGATAACTGACTGGGAAACGCAGAAACTTTACCTCGCGAAGAGAAAAGAAAACGAAATGATCGCCACACATGAAATGTCTTTAAACCCGGAATACCCGGCCGGCGTGATCTGGACAGGGAAAAAGCTTTATGTTATAACCTGGAGGAGGGGCCCGACGGGGACGCGGTATTTTCTTGTGCGGTTCAACAACGAAGGGCGCGAAATTTCCAGAACGCGCATAAAAGGAATACATGAGCCCGCGCATCTGGCATGGGACGGTAAGGATCTCTGGATAACGAGCTGGTTCAGCCAGCGGGTTTACAGGATTGACGAGGAAACATTGGATATCACGGGGTCTTTCAAATCGCCTGCGTCTAAAACAACGGGTATCGCCTGTGATGGAAAGTATTTTTGGATCACGGGAAGCTACGATGATTTGTATCAGATAGAAATTGAATAAAACGGGCGGGTTTTTTTATGCGGCATCTTTTGATTAACGATAAAAAAATATTTGATGAAAACACTAAATGTAAGGGGTATTCTCCGGATGAAGCTGAACAAGTCGGAAAAGATCGTTTTTGTTGCGTTGGCCGCTTTGCTTTTTCTCGGTGCGGCAACATTGCATGTTAAGCACCTGCGCTCTCGTTACGATGTTGCGATCATTACCGACGGCGCCGGGCATGCGCTTACTCTGGAAGAGGCGTTCAAGGCCCATGAAGAGGCCCGGAAAGTTGATATCAATAATGCGGCAATTAAAGAACTTGTTTCCGTTCCCGGTATCGGAGAAGTTCTTGCGTCCCGGATAATCGCCGGCAGGAAGGCGCAGGGGCGTTTTTACCGTGTGGACGATCTGTTGAGGATAAAAGGTATCGGCGAGAAAAAACTGGCAATGATCAGGAAGTATCTGAAGACGGAGTAATGAAATGATAAAACGGCCTTTTCTTCTGCCAGTGATCTTTTTTCTCACCGGTATTTTCGTGACGGACCTCGGCAGAGACCGGCTGATGGCGATCCATGTTTCTCTTGTCATCGGCCTGCTTTTTTTGATGTTCTTTTCGCTGATACTGTTATTTGAAAGACCAAAACTCTTTTATATTGTTCTTTGCCTGTTTTTCTTATTTCTCGGCGTTTTCAGATGCGCCTCTTTGATGGTTTGCGGGAAAGGCACCATCGGCGCGTTTGCCGGCAGTTCGCCGAAAGAGACCGTTCTGTACGGACTTGTTTCCGGTGATCCGGAACGGCGCGCGGGATCTTATTCGCCATATTTTATTTTTCCGTTAAAGGCGGAACGTATTCTCTCGGAGAAAGAAGAGCATCCTGTCGCGGGAACGGTCTTGGTGAGCCTTTTTAACCCGGAGCGGACACCGCGGATAGGAGACAGGCTTGTCATGTCCGGCAGGCTATCGCTTCCGCGGTTCGGGAAAAATCCTGCCGGGTTCGATCGTGAGACACAGTTAAAACGTTCCGGGATAGGAGCGGTGATGTCTTCGGCGGGAAATGATTGCCATCTTACGGCACGCGCCGAAAAAGGGCCGCTGGTTCGGATAAAACGGGGGCTGTCAACGGGGCGGGCCGCCGCGGGCGGCGTTATAAGAAAATATCTTTCGGGAAACACCGAGGCAATCGTCGGGTCAGCCGTGCTGGGATTGAGAAGCGGTGTAAAAAAACAGCTGAACGATATCTTTGCCAGAACCGGAACCGCCCATGTCCTGGCGGTTAGCGGCCTGCATGTCGGTATCGTAGCCGTGGTGTTCATGGGGCTGTTGCGAGGCATGAAATGCCCCCGTCGACCGGCATGTTTTTTAACGATCCTTGTTATCTGTGTTTTCGGAGTGTTTGCCGGCGGCAGGCCGTCTTCGCTTCGCGCCGCCATCATGGGATCGTTTATTCTTTTCGGCATGGCGTTTGAAAGAAAAACTGATGTCATGAACGCTCTTCTCTTGTCGGCGCTGGCAGTGACGTTTTTCCGGCCGGATCATCTTTTTAGAGCGGGTTTTATTCTTTCTTATGCGGCGGTTCTTTCCATTGTCTGGCTTACGCCCCTTGCGGACGCGTTTTTAGGGATAAAACCGGTAAAAAGAAACGGTCAACCCGCGATTATTCGTGAATATTCTTTGAAGTTGATGTCGGTATCTCTTGCCGCGTGGATTGGGACAATGCCTGTGGTTGTTTCCTATTTTCGCATGGTAACACCGGCCGCGGTTTTGGCTAATCTGGCGGCGGTTCCATCGCTCTTTCTTGTGGTAACATTTGGATTTGGTCTGATTATTGCTGTTATCACGGGGGTTCCGTCACTGTTCGTGGTTTTTATAGCCGGGATTCTGGACATTATTATTTCGCTTCTCGTGGTGTTTTTGCGGGCCATTTCCGAGGTTCCATTCTCATTTGTTAAAACAGCAGCGCCGTCTGTGATGGTGAT
>JBDRNI010000108.1:0-2049 GCA_043811335.1 Candidatus Omnitrophota bacterium
CCCACGGATGCTGCTTGATTATCTTCATGGCCGTTACCCATAATCCCATTCTGAAATCCGTTTTCCCCTCTTCAAATCTCACAGCTGTGACAATCTTGCTTGTGACCGAAACCGCCCGTTCTCTCATGGCACTCGGCATAACGAACGGCAAAATCACGAGCACGATCATCGTTGCCACGAGCAGTTTCCTGCTTTTTAAAATACCAAGAAAAACAATAGATATAACAACCGCTATCCACGCGGCCCTTGTATACGTCAATGCTATACAGACCATTAACGCACCCGTTATAATCCATAGTACCGGTTTTATAATTCTTCTCAGCCACTCGTGTTCCTTCGCGCCGGATAGATCAAGCCATTCGTTTTTCCAGAACCAGGCAAAACTCAATGCTAAAGGTATCATTATTACCAACCACGCCGCAAAATCATTCGTATTGTGAAAAGACGCCTGGATCCTTCCTTGAAAAAGAGGATACATCCGCAAAAAATCTTTTCCCATTGTGAATTGAAACAGTCCATCCAGGGCCAGCAAAATCATGGAACAGAAGACCGCAAGCAATATCCTCTTCAGTTTTTTACTATCAGTAACGGTTTCGACAACTATAAAATATATCACGACATGTTCCAGCATTTTAAAAAAGAGGCCTTCCAAACTCAGAAGGATAAAATCGCTCATCGCAGTGGAGAGAATCCCTACAAAAACGAATGCGACAATCGAAAAATTAAGGTCTGTTCGCACCGGCATGAATGCGGAGAGAGACAATTTTCCTCCATGGGCTACATACCTTCCCAATGCCCAGGAAATTAGCATAATTCCGAAAAATATTTCTATGAGAGACTTTGAGAACGGCAGAACGAATATCATCGCGCATAGAGAAATTTCCGTAAGCCCATCAAAACGCGTTACCACTCGCTTCCGATATGCAGCATCCTGCAGGTCTGATTTGAAACGCCTAAAAATATCCATTATTCCTTTATTTCCTCCGCAATTATCCGCCCAGCGATATGCCGAATGCAATGATATTCAGCAAGATTGTGACAGACCAGAGGATGTATATAACCTCCCTTACGGTGAACCCCTTCGCCAAAAGGCGGTGATGAACATGTTCTTTATCGGCCAAAAAAGGATCCCTGTGCCGCTTGACGCGCCTTACAAAGGCGAGAGAAGTATCCAGAATGGGCACACCAAGCCCGAGAACAGGCACCAGCAAAACAAGTGAAGTAGCGGCTTTCTGGCTTGTTAAGAGGACAAGCGCCGCGATGGAAAACCCCAAAAACATGCTGCCGGTATCTCCCATGAATATTTTCGCCGGCGGAAAATTATATCTCAAAAAACCCAGACACGCGCCGGCCAGAGCCACGGCAAAAAAAGCCGGCAAAACCGACCCCAACGCCAGGAATTTAACAAATAATCCCAGAGAACAGATAATCACGATCCCCGCAGCAAGACCGTCTACACCGTCAATAAGATTGATCGCATTAGTTATTCCCACGAGCCAGAGGATCGTAAGAGGAGCGCCCGCCCAGCCCAGGGATATAGACCCCAGAAACGGAATAGTAATAGAGCGTATCACAAGCCCCGAATTGATCAAAAGTAGAGACGCCAGGATCTGGATAGAGAATTTAATTTTGGCGTTAGCGCCCTTAACATCGTCATAAGCGCCCAGAAAAAGTATCAAGGTGGACGCCATTATTATCGTCCAGAAGGGCGTCAAATCCATGTTTTCCGGGCCGAAACGCATCAGGAACACCATGAGCATGGCAAATATAAACCCGAGATATATGCCAAGACCGCCGAATCTCGTAACGATTCTCGTATGAACCTTCCGTCCGTTCTTTCGGTCTATAACTGAAAATTTTAAGGCCAGGAAACGAATGGTCGGCGTAATCAGAAAAGCAATAGCGGTAGCAACAGCAAATATATAAACATACCTCATTTTATAACCCCATTTGCCTTTTCCTTTTTATTTCGTTTATCGCCCCGAGCAATATACCCGACGATAAGGCAGCCGCTCTGAGAAATAAAATAAACGGGAAAGAAATGGCCTT
>JBDRNI010000109.1:0-7842 GCA_043811335.1 Candidatus Omnitrophota bacterium
GGAACAGATCAGCGGCATGTGTGAACATGACGTCGCGCGAAAGCTTGATGAAATACTTGCGATCATGGAAACCGCAGTCAACCGCGGTATCCACGCGACCGGACGCCTCCCGGGGCCGATCGGCCTGGAAAGAAAAGCGGCGGGTCTCTACGAAAAGGCCCGTTCCGGAAAGGCCGGCCCGGATAAATTTTTTGTTTTTTTGGACGCTTATGCCATGGCCACCGCCGAAGAGAACGCAGCGGGCAGTATCGTGGTGACCGCGCCAACTTCGGGTTCGGCCGGCGTTGTGCCGGGCATGATCTACCTGCTCAAGCATCATTTCAATGCCTCCCGTGAGCTGCTGCACGAAGGAATGCTCGTCGCCGCGGTTATAGCTTTCATCACAAAACACAACGCGAGTATCGCCGGCGCGGAAGTGGGGTGCCAGGGAGAGATCGGCGTCGCTTCTTCCATGGCAGCGGCGCTTCTGGCGCATGTCAACGGACAAGAGATAAACGTTGTAGAGAACGCCGCGGAGATCGCGCTTGAACATCATCTCGGCCTGACCTGTGACCCGGTCCGCGGATATGTCCAGATACCCTGCATAGAACGCAATGCGGTTGCCGCCGTTGAGGCGTATAACGCGTACCTACTGGCGTCTTCCGGCGACCCGAAAAAGCAAAAAATATCGTTTGATGAGGTAGTGGAGGCCATGCTGAAAACCGGCCGTGACATGTCAATGAAATACAAAGAGACCTCCGAAGGAGGACTCGCGGTCTGCGCTATAAACTGCTAAAGAAAAAAAGGGATCGTCTTTAGAATGTTAAAAAAAATATCTGCCGGAATGGTAGTGACAATAGCGCTCTTGATCACGGGAAATCTCGTCGGAGCCGGAATATTAGGTCTGCCCGTGCAGGCGGGACTTGACGGATTCATCCCGACTCTTGTCGGCATGCTTATCGTCGCCGGGGCAATGTTTTTCACGGCTATCATTCTCGGGGCCGAAGCGGTCAGAACGCGGCAAGAGACCTTTAATTACCCGAGCCTGTATCATGAGTACCTGGGATTTGCGGGCAAGTGGATAGCGATCATTGCCAATCTGCTGATACTTTACGGTCTGCTTACCGCTTATCTGACCGGAGCGACGACCATTATCGTCAATCTTTTGCCTTTCCACGTGTCAAGCACGGGCGTCCTACTGCTATTTTTTCTGGTGATCACGGCTCTCGCCGTCACGGGGCTCAAGGGCGTTCGAAAATATAATGTTTTACTCATGCTCCTTATGTGGGTATCTTTCGCGATTATCGTGATAATGGCGGAAAAATACGTGGTGGCAAAGCGCCTGATGCGCACGGACTGGGGGCTTCTGCCGCTCGCGCTGCCGGTGATAATAACATCGTTCCACTTTCACAACATAATACCTAACATCTGCCGCGGGCTGAAATGGGACATGCGCGTTATAAGCCGGACAATGCTGCTGGGGCTTGTTATCGGCTACCTGATGAACGCCATATGGACACAGGTGGGTATCGGCGCGCTGCCCGTCTCAAACGGCGACATGAGCCTCGTATACGCTTTTCAGCACAGCTTTCCGGCCACCGTGCCTCTGGCAAAGGAGGTAGGGTCGCCGCTCTTTTCCGTGTGCGCGCTTCTTTTCGCGCTGCTGGCAATAACGACATCGTATCTCGCGAACGGCATCGGGCTGACGGGATTTATCCGCGACCTCACGGAAAACCATTTTGGGCTTCACAGTAGATTCGCCGTCATCACGCTTTCGTTCGGACCTCCGTTGGTCATATCACTTATTTGGCCGGATATATTTCTAAAAGCGCTCTCGGTGGTGGGGGGGATAGGCATTGTCATACTTTTCGGCATTCTGCCGAGCGTGATCGCTCGCAAACGGGCGCGTTCAGCATTCGGAAAGATATTCAGCACGGTGGTGCTGGTTCTCTTTTCCGCGTTCCTTGTTTATCAGCTCGGGGAAG
Organism: Candidatus Omnitrophota bacterium; assembly: GCA_043811335.1. Classification (GTDB taxonomy): domain Bacteria; phylum Omnitrophota; class Gorgyraeia; order Tantalellales; family Tantalellaceae; genus CAZGOZ01. The sequence continues at coordinate 1,965 of JBDRNI010000109.1, forward strand.
AAGCGGGCCTTATAACCAGTAAACCCGATATTGAAAAACTCAAGAGTTCTTTTGCCGCCAAAGACAAAGATCCTGGCGAAAAGAAAGGAGAACCCACAGTTTGACTTTATGCGTCCATTCGGGTATACTAACTAAAGATTTATTGGACGAACACCAAACGAAAAGAACACGATGCGAACAAAAAGATACTTTTCTGTCATCGCTGTCCTGGCTTGTTTTTTTCTAAACGTTATTGTCTCCGATATCACCGCCGGTCTTTCAACACCAAACAACACAACGCGATACAACGGACTTTCAGCACCTTCCGGATTTAACGATATTGCGGGTATTCAGCGCGAAGATACCGGAAAAATCGAATTTTCTCTTCAATCTCATCTGAAATTGCTTTTCAAAACAACACGGGACAGGACACCCGGCAGCTTTCGCGAATTCAGGGACATCCTGCGACAGCAGTCACGCACCGATAAAGGGATCTACCAACCTGCCGGTCTACAGTTTTTTTTCAACGAAGCGTTTGAAACAGGTGATGGAGTGGACGTACGGTGCCGGATCAGTGATACGGACGGCATACGGACCTACCGTGCGGTTTTCGAACTCACGCCAGATAGCGAAGCGGGATTTCCCGTCAAGACCATCTATCCGGAAAAAAAACTTACCGAGCAAACGATGATCCTGCGGACAGTCACGCTGCCGAAAAACCCGCACCGCGCCGGCGAAACTGTTTTTGCCGCCGTGAACGCGATCACCCGGGCAATGGAAACAAAATCCGTGGGGGAGGGAAGACCGATCCCCGAAGAAATAAACACCGTGATCGAACTTCTCGCGCGAGGGTACGTTAATATCGCCGCGGCCCTGCGGAAAAATTCCGGAAGGGAGCCCGCCATCGCCGCGCTGTCATACAACACGTTCAACCCCGATAAACCCGGTATCCGGACCAATGCGAACCTGTTTATCGTTGACGAGGCGATCAAGAGAGCGCGGGTATTACGGCCCGGTATCATTTTTTACGGCGCGGGAAGCGTGCAGGCCGACACGGCTCTCGTGAAAACAATAGCCGTGAAAAAGGCAGGCGGGAAAGATCATGTCAAGGGCGAACCGGACGTTCTTGTCTTTCCGTCTTTTCACGCACTTGACATCGCGGCTGACATGCTGGAGACATTGAAAGATCTCCCGCGCGCAGCCGGGGAAGAGAAACAGCCGGATGAAGCCGCGCTCCTTACCGAAGAAAACGTGCTGACGGGCGAGGCAGCAATGGACACCATCTGGCAAGCCGCCAGAAAACCGCGTCGGGCGGGGAATAACCTGCCCATTATCTTTCTCCCGGAGGCCGGGAACGAGAACATAAAAAAGGCGGGAGAGATGGCTCATAGACAGGGCCTCGCGCGGATCGCGTTCTCATCTTCCGTGGGGATGCCCCCTGAGGAACTTTCCCAATGGTTTTCAGAACACCCGAACGAGCCGGCCTACATAAATGGCAACCCTCGACCCTTAATGAAAGCGGGGCATATTGACGGAATAGTGGCCGGTATAGACAGTCCCACGGACAGGGTTATTGCCATGGCCGCACTGCTCAAGGCGACGGGGACACTGTCAAAAAACGCCGGTGTTTATGATTATTTTCTCATGCGTTTCCCGGCCGGGCACGAGATCCCCGGCGGAGGGCTTACACTTTTCGTGAATACCGCGTCATTGCCCATGCCGACGGCCGCGGAGATCGCCGAAATGGTCCCCATGGCCGCAAGCGATTTTAAAGGCCTTACCGGCAGAGAAGGGCGGGTGGCTCTCTTGATCGGGAACGACCGCTCTCCGGACAAGATGGAAGAAGCCCTGGCATTGATAACCCATGATTCCCCGGGACTCAACGTGCGTGTCTGCAGCTTTTCGGAAGCCCGGAATGATAACTGCAATATCTTTGTTTTTCCGGACCTTTTCACGGGGAACATCTGCTACAAGATGGCGGAACGTGTTCTCGGCGCAAAGGCCTTCGGTCCACTGATCATGGCCAGAAAAGAGGGTAAACGGATCAGTATCAGTGATCTTTCAAGAGGCGCCGGCTGGTATGATATCCTGAATGTTATCACTATATTGTCGGCGGAGATATCCGGAAGAATGGCGCAGAGCGCGGCAAATGAAGAGACCGGTGCGCCTGCCGAACCGCTGCCCGCGGAACTGCTTGCCGTCACGCAAAACGCTTCTGTTATAGAAGAGATCGGGGTAAGCGTTGCTCCCCCGGTGGAAAATTATACCCTTCTTGTCGCGAATGATCTCTTCAGTGATGGGGATTATGAACATGACGCGTTTGAGTACGGCAACAGATTTCATATTGAACGGATACGGACTGATAAGCCGGATCATATCGTGGATAACATAATGAGCGGGATAAGGGCTAAAAAACTTGACCCCAAAAACATGATCGTTCAGCTGGGTCCTGTTTTTCTGGAAGAAGAACACAGAGAAAAGCTTGACCGGCTTCTTGCCGCCGGAATACGGTTCATCGTCATGGAAACGCGAGGCCTCAAAAACGCGGAAAACCGCCGGGAACACCGCCGAAGGATATATTCTTTGATGCTCCTGGCCAGAAAAATTGACAAAAACACTCCGAAGGATTCAAACCTGTATCTTCTGCTGAACTTTCTCATGCGTTCTTTCCTCAAGGAATCCCCGGATAGAGCCGCACTCATAGACGCGTACATTCAGGCACTCAGCAAAGACAGCAGCGCTCTGGCAACAACAACCCTTCTTTTAGCGTACAGGCCCATGAAACGCCTCGCGCCGCCGGTGTATGCCGTCGTCACGGAAACCCTCATCCGGGCATAAAACCAAAGTCCATCCGATCAGGACAAAACGCATAACTCCTTACCATTAAAGGGGTTCCTGTCTGTCAAAAACCAACCAGATTAGCGCTGTAACCTGGCTGCAAGAGTGGGGGAGGGGAAACATGCCTGAAAGGGGTTTTACCCCCTCCAGAAGGCCTTACAGGGGCTAAAAAAGGGGTATTATTGCGCCGGAAAGGGTTGCGAAAAGGGTGCGGAAAAGGTGCCGGGAAGCTCAAAATATCGTCAGGTTGACCGGATAAACCGCCGATATTCGGAAAAAATAGCCGCTAACAATTATGAGTAATTACCCGTAATGATTTTACTCCATATGTAGTAACTAATTAATCATCACTCCTTGTATTTGTTCCGACTTGAATTATACTTATTTACGACTTTGGTCGTGATATTTATCAGCATGCATGCGGAAGTTAAGCGAAAAGGAGCGATCCATGAAACACCGTTGGGGTATTATTCTGGGCATACTCATAATATGCGTTATTTCGGGACGCGCCGTATCTTATAGTAACAACGATATCCAATATGAAAAGATCACCCGGCACAATGGAGAATGCTCGCTCGGGATACTCTACAAAAAAACACCCGAAGGCATGGATATCACCGTCTCGGCCGTCGCCACGGGAAAGGGCGCCTCTTACAGAAAATGGAAGATCGCGAACATGCGGCTGGACATCGCCGACGCAAAACTGAAACCCGCGCCTGATACGAGTGACAATTTCTATGTCACGCAGGAATCCTTTTTCCGTTATCCGGCGGCAATTATTTTCGCGGCGATAGGCACACAATACAAAGCGCCGACGGTCGCGGCCGGATCTGTCGCGGACATAACGGGCAAAATAGGAATGACCGCTGGCCTGGGGCTGTTAACTTCGCAGGCAAAGGGAGAGATCACGGGTCTCAAGGGCATTTTCCGGCTTGACGATGCCGCGCTCAGCGATTTTAGCGCAGAAGGCGGTATTCTGAGGGTAACCATCCAGAACACGGACAATCATCAGAAGGAAAACGTCACGGTCGCGTTGAAACCCGCCTGTCCTGAGCCTTCTATTGACTAAACCTTCTTCCCCTGGTATACTCTAATGGTCATAATTATGACCATTTTGGTTTTAGGATGGACATGTGACACAAAGGAGGTGAAGGGAGTCATGCCTAATTTAACCGTTACAGAAGCGAAGGCGCATTTTCTGGAAATTATACGAAAAACCGACAAGACAATGCAGCATTTCATCATCTGCAAAAAGGGGAAGCCAACAGCAGTTCTCATGAGCGTTGATGAGTATGCGGGATGGCTTGAAACACTGGAGATCCTGTCCGACAAGACCGCGTTAAAAGATATACGAGAAGCTCAGAAAGAGCTTGCCGAAGGCAAAGGTCTTACGTTTGATGAGGTTTTCGGACATGTGGCAAAAAAGAAACGAAGATAGAATGAGTTATACGGTCGTTATTGCCCCAAGGGTTAAAAAGCAAATCGCGAAACTTCCTATTCATATTCTGACCAAGATCTCAAACGCCATCAGGGAAATAGCCGAAAACCCATTCCAGGGAAAACCACTAAAAGCACAACTCGCCGGATTATATTCTTTCAGGGCAGGACAATACCGCATTATTTACAATATAGTCCGGCATGAGATCCGTGTTGAGATCATCAAAGTGATGCATCGAAAGGATGTATACCGGTAACACCAGCTGCAAAAATACCCGCACAGCAAACAAAAAAAACGCGGATAGAAGAAGTGCGCCAGGTACACCCGGCCTCCCTCAAATCCTATATACAAAGGTTAACATAAGATACATTATCGGCGCTTTGGGCGGGACGCTTTTTGTCCGGTTTTCCCGGTCTCCCTACGACTCAACGCTGTATTTATGCGCGGATATCAATGGCGCGTTTACGCCGCATGTTACGCGCCCGAAGATCCTCATAGTTTTCGGGCACCGCACGCGGCATGAAAACCACTTCACGCTTTAATTTGTCATAAAACACTACTAACGCGCTGTTCGCTGGCGCTTCTCTTCCGGCGGCCAGCTCCAGTGTCAGCGTAAGCATTTCCGTGAACTGAACCGCAAAAACATTCATATCCGCGATATCCGCTTTTTCCAGTTCGGTCGTGTCTACCACCGCAAAAAACGCTGATTTTGTCATCGACTTGCGCATTATCTCAAACTCGCGTGCACTCTCGAGAACGGTCCGTTCCGACGCCATGATCACAACATTGGAAAATTCCGTCTCTTTCACTACGATTTCGTTCAACACTGCATCGGCCAGTTTTTCGCTCTCCGTATGCACGATGGATACGTTCTCAAGACCCATCGCGCGCAATGTGTCGCCGAGCGCGTCTATTTTTCTCACGAACGGATTCATGGCGTCATACTGCAGCCGGCCTTTTTCGTATCCGGGCACCCAGTCAGTCTCAAGACCAATGATGAGCTCCTGTCCCTCCCGTTCAGCTTTCCGCGCGAGAGTTATCAAAGACGCCAGGATACTGTCGGTCTCAAGCGTATCTATCTTATCCCTCAGGATATCGGCTATTATCAGGATATTCTTACGAATAACGGTCTCGTCGTCTTCATGTGACATTTCGCCGCGTTCATGAATCTGCGCCGCCAGCTCCTCCGCGGTCTCGAGCAAACGCTCAAGATACGCACGCATCCGGGCGGTGGTCTCGTTCCTGTCCACACGAGGCGCATCAAAAGGAAGCATGCCCTGCTCCACGAAAAAATCGCGAAGCGTATTGCCGTCTTCTTCCAGCCGCGCACGGTCGTTGTTTATACGGAGTTCCACGTCTACAAAGATCGGCCTTGTCCTCGCCGTTTTTCCAGCAAATACCACCGGTTCCACTGTTTCGGGGGGAGTTTCCGGCTGCGCGACTTCTTCCACAGCGGTTTCCGCCGCCGTCTTCCGCGTCTCCATCGCCTCCGGACCTTTTTTGCCGGCGCCGTACCACTTCAATACGTGTTCAACGGCTTCGGCTCTTCTTTCCTTTCTTGCGCGTTTTATTATGCTTGGAAGCGCTAACAAACCCCCTATCACAAAAAATCCGACAAGACCG
>JBDRNI010000110.1:0-5275 GCA_043811335.1 Candidatus Omnitrophota bacterium
GTCACCAGGATCCTGGACGTTCTGGTGAGAGATGAAATGGTCGTAAGAGCGAACGAACAGAGCGACAGGAGGAGGGTTTCGGTCTCTCTCACGGATAAAGGCAGCGCGTTCGCCGAAAAACTGCGGAAGACTTCCGAAAAATACTGTGAGAAGATATTTTATAACATACCGGAAGAGAACAGGCAGGAAGTGAAGAAAGCGCTCCAGCTGCTTAATCAGGCGGTGGAGAAAGTCAAGGACAGGTATAAAGGCCGGTGAGGAGCGCGGTAGACGCCCCTGTTTTTCGTTATCTCCATCCAACAAAGTTGTATTAAACGCGAAATGTGTAGACGGGATCCCAATGGGTATTAATGATGTGTAATAAAAAAAATCAAAAATCGAGTTTTATGAATGTTTAAAAAGATTGCACATGTAAAACAAAATAAGGATGGTTCGTGGGCGCCCGCTCACGGGCTTTATGAACACTTACATGGTGTCGCCCAGCGGGCTAAAGTGTTTGGCGAATTTTTTGATAGTGGAGATTGGAGTTATGCCGCGGGTATTGCACACGATGTTGGCAAAGAACCTGGAAAATGGCAGAGTTATCTTTGTCGAAAGAGCGGATACGATGAAGATGCTCATCTGGAGGGGAAGGCTGGGAAGATCGAGCATTCCTGTCATGGAGCCAAGCTTGCGGAAGAATTGTTCGGTAAAGGGACAGGTCGGATACTGGGTTATTGTATTGCCGGGCACCATGCAGGATTACCCGATTGGTATCCCGGTGAAGCCGGCGGGCAAAGCGCGCTTTCATTCCGCCTGCAAAAGACAACAACTGGAGATCTGTCGCCAAAGTTAAAGGCTATTGTAGAGGAAGTTAAGCCTGCTGTCCCGCCGTGGAAATTTGATAACAATGGTCTTGATCTGTCACTTTGGCTACGGATGCTCTTTTCATCGCTTGTGGATGCCGATTTTCTTGATACCGAAGCCTATATGGACGAAGGGAAAGCAAAACAGCGCGGCGGTTACCTGTCGATAGCGGATCTTCTGAAAACGTTCAATTCGTATATGGAGGTTATGATCGCCGTTGCCGATAAAACACCCATCAATGTCCTTAGGCAAGAGATCTTAGCTGCTTGCCGCAAAGCTGCCGAACTTGGTTCCGGACTATTTTCTCTTACTGTCCCAACGGGAGGGGGTAAAACCCTTTCGAGCTTTGCTTTCGCTCTTGAGCATGCCGTCAGGCACAAGTTACGTCGGATCATATACGTGATCCCTTATACCAGCATTATTGAGCAGAATGCCGATGTGTTCAGGAAGGCAGTGGGCAACGATCAGGTAATTGAGCATCATTCAAACCTCGATGAAGATGATTCTACGTCCAGGTCCCGTCTATCGGCTATCAGCTCGGGCGTCTTTTCGCCGTGCTCGAAAAGATTCAAGAGGAAGCAAACCCGGGACTTAATGCAACCATTCGTGAGCGTTTCTATGGCGCCGCATGCGCGAGCCCTGTCAGTGTATTTGCTAATCTCATGCGTCTCAAAAATCATCACTTAGCCAAAATGGACAGTAAAGGGCGCGTGATAAATCTTGAACGGTTACTCGCGGAAATTGTTGGTCGTTTTGACGATTTTCCGGCACATCTTGATTTGCATGAACAGGGCCGTTTCGCCATCGGCTATTACCACCAACGGCAGGATTTTTTTACAAAAAAAACAGAAGACGTTGTAGAGAGTAAATAATATAACCGATTCTAAACAGGAGAGAAAACATGACTAAAATTTCTAAACGATATGATTTTGTGCTTCTTTTTGATGTGGTAGACGGAAATCCTAATGGCGACCCCGATGCCGGGAACCTTCCTCGAGTGGATGCGGAATCCGGGCATGGCCTCGTGACTGATGTGTGCATCAAGAGGAAGGTGCGGAATTATGTGCAGCTTAAAGCGGAAGACAAAGCTCCCAACCTGATATTTGTTAAAGAAAAAGCCGTTTTGAATAACACGATCGAGAAGGCCTACGAGTATATAAAAATTGATCTGACAAAAGCGCCTCTTGATCCAGCCGATGGCAAGAAGCGGAATAAAGATGGTACAGGGCAGGGGGGAGAGGTTGATAAAGCACGAACTTTCCTTTGTCAAAACTATTATGATGTCAGAACATTCGGGGCCGTAATGTCCACCGGCGCGAATGCAGGGCAGGTGCGCGGGCCAGTTCAATTTACTTTCGGACGCTCAATTGATCCCGTTGTTTCTCTCGAGCATTGCATCACTCGTATGGCAGTAACAACTGCTGCTGATGCGGAAAAACAATCTGGCGATAATCGCACCATGGGGCGTAAGTTTACCGTTCCTTACGGGCTTTATCGGACGCACGGGTTTGTTTCCGCCTGTTTGGCTGATCAAACTGGTTTTTCGCAAGAAGACCTTGATCTTCTGTGGGAAGCTCTCTCGAATATGTTTGAGCATGATCATTCCGCGGCTCGCGGGATGATGTCAACTCGCGGGCTTTATATTTTTGAGCACGATTCAAAAATGGGCAATACTTCCGCTCATGAACTTTTTGATCGTGTGACCGTCACTCGAAAAGATGCGTCAAAAGCCGCCCGGTCTATCGCGGACTATGAGGTAAAAGTGGATAAAGACGGTCTTTCCGGCGTGAAACTAATTTGCAAGGGCGACAAATAAAATACGGGCACTATTTATATCGAAAGCCCGTTTTATGGTTGGAACGGAGCTGTGCCCGCGCATTTCGCGAAAAATTTGAAAGAAAATGTCTCTAAAATGTGTCTATATAGCAGTGGGCAATTTTGCGAGAGTGTGAGAGTATAATAGAGATGGGTAGTGGGGTGTGAAAATACTGAGGAGTTAAACGATGCGAAAAGACGTAAAGTTCGCGATATTCAAGGGAAAAAGCATTAGGAGGATGTTGCGGAATAACGAGTGGTGGTTTTCGGTTGTGGATGTTATTGAAGCGCTTACTGATAGCGCAAATCCACGTGATTACTGGTATAAAATGAAACTTCGCGAAAAGGACGAAAGCGGCGTTCAGTTGTCGACAATTTGTCGACAACTGAAACTCGAATCTGCCGATGGCAAAAAATACGAAACTGATTGCGCGAATACTGAAGATATATTCCGTATTATCCAGTCTATTCCATCCCCAAAGGCAGAGCCTTTCAAACGCTGGCTGGCGAAGGTAGGTTATGAACGTGTTCAAGAGATTGAAGACCCCGAATTGGGCACGAAAAGGACAAGGGCTTTGTATAAGGCTAAAGGTTATTCAGACGACTGGATTGAAAAGCGCATGCGCGGGATTGCCATCAGGGAAGAACTGACAGGCGAGTGGAAAAAGCGGGAAGTGAAAGAGAAAAGGGAATATGAGATTCTTACCGCCGAGATCGCGAAGGCTGCTTTCGGTATTACACCCGGCAAGCATAAGAAGATAAAAGGTCTGACACGGGAAAACTTAAGAGACCACATGACAGACCTTGAGCTTATTTTCTCCATGCTCGGCGAGGCCGCGACGACTGAGATAACGCGGGTTTATGACGTAAAGGGATTTCATGAAAACAAGCATAGCGCGCGCAAAGGCGGGGAAGTCGCGGGTAAAGCACGTAAAGACCTTGAAAAAAAAACAGGGAAAAAAGTGGTCTCTTCCGGGAATTACCTTGCTGAACCGGAAAGACTGAAAAGATTAGGGAGGAAATGAGGCGACTCAATGACTGACCTCTAAGACTTATATGTTCAAAGAAGACGATCTCATTCAGCTTTCGGCGATGCAGCATTTTGTCTTTTGCAAGAGGCAGTGCGCGCTTATCCATATTGAACAGATATGGGACGAAAATCTTTTTACAGCCGAAGGCCGGGTTATGCATGAGAACGTCCACGAGGAACGCGGGAAAAAGAGAAGAGATGTAAGGATAGAATGCGGACTGTCTATACGATCTCTTGAGCTTGGGTTGAGCGGGAAGTGCGATGTTGTGGAGTTTCACAAAACCGCGGATAAGGGCTGGGTTCCGTTTCCCGTGGAATATAAAAGAGGTAAGCCCAAACAGGATGAGCGAGATACCGTTCAGCTTTGCGCTCAGGCATTATGCCTTGAGGAAATGCTGGGAGTTGATGTTTCCCGCGGAGCCATATTTTACGGCAAGACAAGGCATCGGTGCGATGTGGAGTTTACTGAAGATCTAAGGGGCAAAACCATTTGGACCGCCGGGGAAACACAAAAATTCGTATTGGCAGGCATCACGCCAAAAGCTGGATATGAAAAAAAGTGCGATACGTGTTCACTTTTGGATAAATGTTTACCGAAGACGATTGAAAAAGTAAATCCGGTAAAAAAATATATTGAAAGAATGAGAAAACAGGATGGAAAAAGGGATTGAAAGCGTGAAGAAATACCTGAATACACTGTTTGTGACAACACAGGATGCCTATCTTTCCAAAGATGGTGAGACGGTTCTTGTGAAAGTTGGAGATGAGACGCGCATCCAGGTGCCTATACACACATTAAGCAGTATAGTGTGTTTTGGCCATGTCACATGTACGCCATTTTTGTTTGGGTTGTGCTGCGAGCATGATGTGTCGGTCAGTTTCATGACAGAGTATGGACGCTTCCTCGCAAGGGTACAGGGACCGGTGTCTGGCAATGTGCTTTTAAGGAGAGAACAATACAGAAAAGCTGACGATCTTAAGTTCTCAGCCGGTGTGGCTAGATCGATCCTTTTGGGAAAACTCTCGAATTCCCGGACTGTTATAGGACGCGCGGCACGTGATCACTCGGACAAGGTTGATGGGCCAAAGATTCAAAGAGTGATGACACGGCTTAAAGGTTATATCGATGGGTTGTCCGAGGATCTTGAGCTCGACGTACTGCGCGGAATGGAAGGGGATTCGGCGCATGCGTATTTCAGCGTGTTTGATGACATGATAACATCGCAGAAAGAAGATTTCTTTTTCAAGGAAAGGTCGAGGCGTCCGCCGCTGGATAATATAAATTGCTTATTGTCTTTCCTTTACACATTGCTAATGCATGATGTCAGGTCAGCTTTTGAGACGGTAGGACTTGATCCGGCAGTAGGTTATTTGCACCGCGACAGGCCCGGGCGTCCGGGGCTCGCTCTTGATATCATGGAAGAGTTTAGGCCGTTTATAGCGGACAGATTGGCGCTATCGCTTGTAAATCTTGCGCAGGTGAACAAAAAGGGTTTTAAAAAAAGCGCTTCCGGAGCGGTTACCATGGATGATGCCACGAGAAAAGAAGTTCTTATAGCGTACCAGAAAAGAAAGAAGGAAGAG
>JBDRNI010000111.1:0-3749 GCA_043811335.1 Candidatus Omnitrophota bacterium
CGAATAGGGGCAGAGAGAAAGAGTGGTTTGACTTACTGATCACTACTCACAGATCACAGTTCACAGATCACAGATCACTATAATATAAAGGAGGCATAAGATGAAAAGCGACATACTCTTGATCCTGGTGAACAACAGGAAAGAACAGGCTCCAAATATTCAGAAGTTACTGACCGGATGGGGCTGTATCATCAAAACCCGGCTCGGTCTGCATGGCGGTGTTCTGGATAACTGCACCGATACCGGCCTTATTATCCTTGAACTGGCGGAGGACAAGGATAAGAACAGGGAGCTTGCCCGCAAAATAGACGTTCTGCCGGGCGTGAATGCCAAGCTCGTAGAACTTTCGGTGGAATAACCCGCCTCGCGCGAAAATTTCACTTGACTTAGATCCGGAGAGGCTGTAAGATAACCCCCAATCGTTACAAAATTCACGATTAATCCTCATCCATGAAGAAAATATCTGACAAGACGATCACGAGGGCTCTTTTATATATCAGAACGCTGGACAAACTGACGAGAGAAGGGCGTGAGAGTGTTTCGTCGGGGGATCTTGCCGGGATCACGGGCCTGACGGATGTTCAGATCAGAAAGGATATCTCCAATTTCGGTAAGGTCGGAACGCCGAGAATCGGATACGATGTTATCGAACTCAAGCGTATTCTGGAGAACCTTGTTCTGAGAAAAAAAACGGTACAGGTAGTTCTTTTTGGCACCGGCAATCTCGGAACGGCTATATTGAAGTATCCTGCTTTCGGAAAACAAAGGATTGCCATAGCCGCCGCGTTTGAAAAGGATAAAAGAAAGATCGGTAAGAGCGTGAACGGTGTCAGGGTATATCCTGTTTCGCAAGCGCGCGAGATAATAAGAAAGAAAGATGTCAGTATAGGGATCATTGCGGTCCCTGCGGAACACGGGCAGGAGGTAGCGGATCTGATTGTCCGTTCCGGCCTTAAAGGAATAGTTAATTTCGCGCCGGTGTCGCTCAATGTTCCCAAGAACATGCAGGTCAGGGATATTGACCTGGCAATAGAGTTCATGTCGCTTTTTTGTCAGACCAGAATGGATACGGCCAGATAAATCATGAAGCGACGCTATGCGGCGAAAAAAACAAGAAAAAGAGGTAAACATGAAACCGGTTTGTGCTGTAGAGAAGATCATTGAGAAAAACGGAAAAAATATAATCGTATGCAATGAAACAAGATCGCACCTGATGCCGGTTCTCAGAGACATCCAGGACAGGAAAGGATACATCTCTGACAGGGACATGCAGGAGATCGCCGACGGCTTGGGAATACATCCCGTTGAAGTATATTCCGTCGTGACGTTTTATTCTTTCCTGACGAGCGAGAAGAAAGGCAAATGCATTATACGGGTGTCCAATTGCATGCCGAACGTCATGGCCGGCAGCAAGAACGTGATAAAAGCGTTTGAGAAGGCCCTGAAAATAAAACTGGGCGAAACCACGAAAGACGGTCGGTTTACTCTGGAGACAACGGGGTGTATCGGCATGTGCGACCAGGCCCCGGCGATAATGGTTAACGACCGGTTGATGGGGAAGATAAGGCCGAATAAGGTAGGTCAACTGATCACGGATCTGAAAAAAGTAAGGAGTAAATAAACATGTCGGAGAGACTCGGACCAGTGATATTTAGCCGGATAGAGCCGTATGCCGGTCTTAAAAAAGCCCTGAAACTGGGTAAAAATGAGGTTCTTGAGACCGTAAAAAAGTCCAATTTAAGGGGAAGAGGCGGCGCGGGATTCCCGACAGGTCTCAAGTGGAGCCTGACAGCCGCGGTCAAAGCAGAAAAAAAGTATGTGATATGTAACGCCGATGAAGGTGAACCCGGAACATTTAAGGACCGGGTCCTTTTAACGGAGTATGCAAAACTGGTATTTGAAGGCATGACAATAGCCGGGTTCGCTATCGGCGCGGATGCGGGGTTTCTTTATTTAAGAGGCGAATATAGATCGTTTTTGCCCGGCATTGAAAAAGTATTGTCCGAAATGCAGGAAGAAAGGGCGCTGGGCAGTAATATCATGGGTAAGAAAGGGTTCGATTTTAATATAGAGATTAGGCTCGGCGAAGGCGCGTATGTCTGCGGAGAAGAATCTGCTCTTATAGAATCTCTTGAGGGTAACAGAGGCGAACCGCGGAACAGGCCGCCCTTTCCGGTAAACACGGGGTTTGAAGGCCATCCCACGGCGGTTAATAACGTTGAAACCTTCGCAAACGTGCCGCACATACTGGCAAAGGGGCCGGCCTTTTTTAAGAAAATAGGAACGGATAGATCAGCCGGTTCAAAATTGCTGAGTATTTCCGGGGATTGCAAAAAACCCGGTGTTTATGAAGTGCCGTACGGGATCTCATTAAAGGATGTTCTAAAACTGGCCGGGGCTGTAAACGTTAAAGCCGTGGCGGTCGGCGGGGCATCCGGCATCTGTGTTTCAAAAAAGGATTTCGGCAGGAAAATAGCATTTGAAGATCTTTCTACGGGCGGGTCCGTGGTCGTTTTTGACGCGAAAAGGAACATGATGGACGCGGTTGAGAATTTTCTGGAATTTTTCCAGGAAGAACACTGCGGCCAGTGCTCGCCGTGCAGGGAAGGCATTCCGGTTCTTCTTGAAGGCGTAAGGATGATAAAGAAAGGCGCGTGCGCGAAGGAATATCTGAATGATCTGCGCTCGCTTGCGGAAACCATGCAGTGCGCTTCTAAATGCGGCCTGGGACAATCCGCGCCGAATGCTCTTATTTCCGTGGTAGACGGATTCCGGAAGGATTATAAATTATTAAACAAGAAAAAAGAGGAGAAAGAGTTTAATGTCCAGTGAACCTTTTGCTAAAAGCACGTCAAGAGCGCCGATAAGCCAGAGAGCGCATCCTGTAGAGAAAACGGGCAGAGAAAAGCTCGACATGACAAAGGTCATTATTGACGATATTGAGGTGGAAGTGCCCGTCGGGACAACCATACTTGAAGCAGCCAAGAAAGTGAACATTAAGATACCGTCCCTGTGTTATCATCCCGATCTATGCCTGGCGGGTGTCTGCCGTATATGTGTCGTGGAAGTGGAGAAAGAAAAGAACCTTCAGGCGTCATGTTGTTATCCGATTTCCGCTCCGGTAAAGGTCAAGACATATTCCCAGAGGGTCAGGCATGCGAGAAGAAACATTCTTTATCTTCTTCTCAGAAACCACTACGGGGAGTGTTATTCCTGCGCGCGGAACAATAACTGCGAGCTTCAGGCTCTTGCCAAGGAATATGGTATCACGACATATAAGTTCGGGCACACGGACAAATCGCGCTATAAGGATGACTGTTCAAGTTATTCCGTTGAACGGTACATGGATAAGTGCGTTCTTTGCCGGCGCTGCGTGAGGAGCTGTATAGACCTTCAGGAGGTCGGCGTGCTTGAGGCGGCGCAAAGAGGAGCGAAAACAAAAATAGTTACATACCTGGATAAACCCCTTGCGGATGTTGTCTGTATAAACTGCGGTCAGTGCATTAACAGATGTCCGACGGCCGCGCTCAAGGCAAAGGATCCTGCGGAAGAAGTGTGGCGAGTTATAGACAATCCGGCGAAGCATGTCATAATACAGACCGCTCCGAGTCCGCGGGCTGCCATAGGAGAGGAATTTGGCCTTCCTCCCGGGACGAGCGTTACGCGAAAACTGAATACCGCTCTCAAAAGAGTCGGTTTTGATAAGGTATTTGATACCGATTTCACGGCCGACCTTACTATCATGGAAG
>JBDRNI010000112.1:0-10367 GCA_043811335.1 Candidatus Omnitrophota bacterium
GACCTACGCGCAGTTGCTCGGGCTTGACCGAACTTGTTTCGGACCGCACCCGGGATGCATGGAATATCTTTCCATCTCACGGCCGGATCTTGTAAGCAGGATCCATAAAGATTATCTGGAAGCCGGAGCGGACGCGGTAGAGACAGACACTTTCGGCGGAAATTCTCTGAAATTGGCCGAGTATGGTCTGTCAAAAAACGTATACGAGGTCAATCTTGCGGCAACAAAACTGGCTCGTTCCGCCGCGGACGGGTTTGCCTCATCATCAAGTCCGCGGTTCGTTATAGGGGCAATGGGCCCGACGGGCAGGCTTCCGTCGTCTCTTGACAGTGAACTGGGTGGTATCGGGTACGCCCGTCTGAAAGAGATATACGCCGAACAGGCCGAGGGTATCATTGACGGCGGCGCGGATGCGCTGCTCGTGGAAACCGGCCAAGACCTTCTGGAGATGAAAGCCGCTGTAAACGGCGCAAAAGAGGCTCTGAAGCGGAAAAGAAAAGATCTGGTGATAATGGCGCAATGCACGCTGGCAAATAACGGCCGGATGCTGCTCGGGACGGAAATATCCGCGGTAGCGGCGGTTATGGGATATCTCAGAGTTGATGTTGTCGGCCTCAACTGCAGCAGCGGGCCCGCTGAGATGGAAGGCGCTCTCCGTTTCCTGAGTGAGAGATCGTCAACTTTTATTTCATGTTCTCCCAACGCGGGTCTACCCGTTGAAGAGTCCGGCAAAACGGTGTATCCCCTGGGGCCGAAAGAGATGGCAGACGTGATGGCGCGTTTCGTCAGGGAATACCGGCTGGACGTCATAGGGGGGTGTTGCGGCACCGGTCCGGAACATATACGAATGATGCGCAAGGCGCTGAGAAGGCCTCGAAAACGGAAAATGCGTTCCGATAGTTTGTACGCCGGTTTTTACAAGGCCTTTGACCTCAAGGGATCGGATCGTCCGGTAAAGATAGGCGAACGCATGAATGCGCAGGGGTCCCGAAGGATGAAAGAGCTGCTTAAGGCTGAGGATTATGACGGGATCGTGGAGATCGGAAAGCATCAACAGGCTTCCGGCGCCGGTATTCTGGACATATGCAGCGTGTTGACCGAGCGCGCGACTGAAAAAAGGGATTCCGTAATTATTACCAGACGTCTGGCCGAAAGCGTTCAAGTGCCTCTCATGATAGACTCCACGGATATCGGTGTTATCAAGGCGGCACTTGAGAGTTATCCCGGTACGGCGTTCATCAATTCGGTCAATCTTGAGGACCGCGGCGTCAGGGCGCGCGAAGTGTTCGGGCTTGCCGCCGAACACGGCAGTTTCATCGTCTGCCTGGCTATTGATGAGAATGGCATGGCTAAGACGGCCGAACGCAAACTTGAGATCGCGGAACGGCTGTATGATATAGCCGTGAGACAGTGCCGCATAGAGCCGCACCGCCTGCTTTTTGACGCGCTGACATTCACGCTCGGAACAGGGGAAGAGGAATATGTTCTTTCTGCCGTGGAAACATATAAAGCAATAAAGTCCGTAAAAAAAGATCTTGCGGGGATGCTTACAGTTCTTGGCGTGAGTAATGTTTCTTTCGGTCTTTCAAAAGAAACGCGTGGGATCCTGAATATGGTCTTTTTATACCACGCCGTTCGAGCGGGGCTGGACATGGCCATCATGAACCCGGCGGAATTCATGGAATATAAAAATATTCCCGCAAAAGAACGCCGTTTAGCGGAAGACCTTGTATTCGCGAGGCGCGCCGGCGCCCTCGGACATTTCATTGAGCATTTCACCGGCAGGGAGAGATCCGTAGAGTTCGCGCCGGAAAGCGCCGTCGGCATTGAAGAAAAGATCAGGGAGTGTGTTTTTGAGAGAAACAAGAGCGGCATTATTCCTCTTCTGGATGAAGCACTAAAAAAACATTCCGCGGAAAAGATCATAAACGATATTTTAATGGAAGCAATGAAAGAGGTTGGGGAGCGGCTCGAGCGCGGCCAAACCGTTCTGCCGTATGTTCTTCAGTCGGCAGAAGTCATGCGCAAGGCCGTTACGTATCTTGAAAAGTTCCTCTCGGACACCTCTTCCGTGAAACGAGGGAAAGTGCTCCTGGCAACCGTTTCCGGGGATGTGCACGATATCGGAAAGAACCTCGTCAAGATACTTCTCCGTAATAACGGGTTTTCGGTGATAGATCTCGGCAAGCAGGTATCCGTAGAAAAAATAGTGACTGAAGCAGAAAAGAACAAACCGGACGCGGTGGGGCTCTCCGCGCTTTTGGTGTCAACCGCGCGTCACATGAAAACCTGCGTGCAGTCCATGCAGAAAGCCGGCCTTGCGTATCCCATTCTCATAGGCGGCGCGCCGACGAATAAACAGTTTGCCAAAGACATTTCCGTCGTGGACGGCAAGAATGTCTATCCGGGAGGTGTTTTTTACGCCAGAGACGCGTTTACGGGGCTCGCTCTCATGCGGGCATTGACCGATCCCGGAAAAAAGAAGGAAGCATTAGACGTTTATCACAAACAGTTCAATGAGGCCCGCCGGCAGGCCGAAAAAAATATCAGCCGGTCTCTCGGAGAGTCCGCCGTAAAGAGCCGCCCCGAGCGCAGAAAGACAATGCCCGTTCCGCCCTTTTACGGCATAAGAACAGTTACCAATATTCCCGTTGACGATGTGATGCATTATCTTGATAAGCGCATGCTGTTTGAGCTCGCTTGGGGCGCCCGGCTCAAGAATACGGAAGAAAAAAAACGTCTTATCAGGGAAGAATATGAACCACTGCTTCAGGAATTGAAAGAAGAGGTCCTTCGCCGGGGATGGCTGACCCTTAAAGCAGTTTACGGGTATTTCAAGTGCCGGGCATCTGACGGAGGCATGGATATTCTTGATGAATCAGGCCGTATCCTGGAAAAATTATGTTTTTCCGGACCGAAAGATCCCGGAGAAAAAGATCTTGCGGATTATTTCCCCGGCGGCCCCGAAGGCCATGATATCGTAGCTTTCCAGGCGGTAACGGTCGGTGCGGGAATTGCGGACGCTGTTGTTGGTTTGGAAAAGGAGAAAAACTTCACACGCGCATTTTTTCTGCATGGCATGAGTGTTCATCTTGCCGAGGCGCTGGCCGCTTACATGCACGACAGGATACGGAGCGAACTGAAATTAAAAAAAGGTCAGGGCCGGAGATACAGCCCGGGATATCCATCGTGGAGACGCATGGAAGAACAGGAAAAAATCTTCCGCCTGCTGGACGTGCAAAAGCGGCTGAATATCCGCCTGACCGACGGCTATCAGATAATCCCCGAAGCCTCCACGACAGCCATGATTGTCTATGACGATCAGGCGGAATAGTAACCAGAGAGTGATAAAATTCTAAATACTAAATCCGAAATACTAAACAAACAACAATGATCCAAATCCCAAATTCCAAACCATTTCGCTATAGCCCGTGTTTAAAATATTCTGGTTTGGGATTTAAAACATTAGAAAATTAGGATTTGTTTAGGATTTAGAGATTCGGATTTAGTATTTTTTAAGAGAATCTTGTCCGTTTGTCGATTTAAGCCCCATTGGGGAGGCTTGTTTGAGAAGGAGATAATGATGTCGGAATGCAAGGTGAACGCTAATAAAAAAAGATGCAACTGTTCTTATGAACCGTGTTCCAAAAAGGGGATGTGTTGCGACTGCCTGCCATATCATTGGGGTAGAGGTGAATTGCCCGCTTGCCTTTTTCCGGATGATGTTGAGAAGACAGGCGACCGCAGCATCGTCACGTTCATAGAGACATATCAAGATCGCGGTAGATGGTGGTAAGGCAAAGTGCATAGAGCATAGTAGGGGCGGGTTCTAAACCCGCCCTACGCTTTTTAGTCATGAAAAATTACGACGTTATTATTATCGGCGGCGGACACGCCGGATGTGAAGCAGCCCTTGCTTCGGCGCGCATGGGGTCCAGGACTCTACTCGTTACCTTTACGAAGGAAACGATCGGGTATACCTCGTGCAACCCTTCTATAGGGGGGGTCGGTAAGGGCCAGCTTGTCAAGGAAGTGGACGCGCTGGGCGGAGAGATGGCGCGCGCCGCGGATGCGAGTGCGATACAGTTCCGGATGCTGAACGCTTCAAAGGGATACGCGGCCCGATCCACAAGGGTACAGATAGACCGAGAATTATACCGTGTTTACATGCGGGAGTGCCTTGCCGGACAGAAGGCCCTTGAGATCGCCGAAGGCGAAGTCGTGGAGATACTATCCGACGGCGGAGCATGTAAAGGCGTGCGGATCTCCGACGGCGGTGTTTTTAAGGCGCCGAATGTGGTGCTCACGCCGGGAACGTTCCTCAACGGCGTCATACATATCGGGCTCGAACATTTTCCGGGAGGGCGTATCGGCGAGGCCCCCTCGGTTGGTTTGGCAGAGAACCTTTCGTATCTCGGATTTCGGACGGCCTCGTTAAAAACGGGAACGCCGGCAAGATTGGACGGTAAGACCATAGATTTTTCAGCGCTGGAGGAACAACACGGCGACAAAAGAATAGTTCCCTTTTCTTTTTCTACCCGCGCCATTTCTCTGCCGCAGCGCCCCTGTTATATAACGAGAACAAATACCGAGACGCATCGCATCATACGCGAGAGTTTGGAGGAATCTCCCGTTTACACCGGAAAGATCCGTTCAACCGGGGTGCGGTATTGTCCGTCAATAGAGGATAAGATAGTTAGATTTCCGCAGAGGGATTCGCATATCGTATTTCTTGAACCCGAGGGGCTGAACACGGACGAGTATTATCCGAACGGCATATCCACGAGTCTTCCGCTAAACGCGCAGCAGCGGATGATTAGAAGCATCAAAGGGCTGGAAAAAGCCCGGATAAATAAACCCGCTTACGGTATTGAATACAATTTTGTGGATCCCATGCAGCTTTTGCCGACACTGGAGACCAAAACCGTTCGCGGTCTTTTCATGGGCGGCCAGATCAACGGCACGACAGGATATGAAGAAGCCGCCGCCCTTGGGCTCATGGCAGGGATAAACGCTTCACAGAGAGCCAGGGGCGAGAACTCCGTCATATTAGAGAGGGCGCAGGCATATATCGGTGTTCTTATTGACGACCTTGTCACGAAGGGAACAGAAGAGCCCTACAGGATGTTTACTTCCCGCGTGGAATACAGGATACTGATCCGTGAGGATAATGCCGATGTCCGGCTCGCCGCCATCGGACGCGGATTGGGCCTTGTCGGTGACCCGAAAGTCAGGCGCGCCCATGAAAAAATGATAAACGTGGAAAAAGAGAAGAAAAGATTATCTTCCGTGATGTTTTCGCCCGGCAAAGAGATGAGGGCTTTGCTTAAAAGTAAGAACGGAGCCGGTATCCGCCAAAAAACGTCTTTTTTGGAATTGCTGAAAAGGCCCGAGGTTGTGTATGATGATATTCTGCCGATCGCGCCGCCGACAAAGGAACTGTCCTATTATGAAAAAGTGCAGTTGGAAGTTGACGTGAAATACGCGGGATATATAAAAAGAGAACATGGAAAGGTAAAAAAATTCCAGGATTTGGAAAAAATACGCATTCCTGAGGAATTTGATTATTTCTCCATTTCCGGGCTGTCAAACGAGATAAAAGAAAAACTTTCGGGTTTTCATCCTGTTTCGCTGGGACAGGCATCAAGGATCTCAGGTGTCACGCCGGCTGCCGTATCGCTTCTCATGATCAAGCTTCACGTGTTTTCCAAAAATAGAAAGTAGTACATGTTCTACTATTCGTATAACGATTATCTCCGGAAAAGGTTCAACGGAAAGGTCAGAAGAATAGGCCTGAATGCGGGGTTCGTCTGTCCGACGAGGGGCGGGGGGAGCGCTTCGGGCGGCTGTCTTTTCTGCAACGAATCGGCTTTCAGCCAGTTTCCCGGCGGCAATATCCCTTCCTTAAAAGAACAGATAACGCGTTCAATGGACAGTTTCAGGAAACGGCGCGGCACGGAAAAATTCATCGCGTATTTTCAAAATGCCTCGGGAACTAACGCACCGCTCAAAAAGCTTAAAGCCGCCTATGACGTGATAAGGGATTTTCCGGAGATAGTGTCACTTGTCATATCCACGCGGCCGGATTGTGTTGACGACGAAAAGCTTGATCTTATCGCAAGTTATGCCTCTGATTATGATGTATGGGTGGAATACGGCCTGCAGACGATCCATGACCGGACTCTCAAGGCGATCGGCCGCGGGCATACGTTTTTGCAGTCAGCCGATGCGATAAACAGAACTTCCCGAAAGGGAATAAAAGCCGCCGCGCATGTTATACTGGGTCTCGAGGGGGAGTCACGCCAAGACATGATCGCGACGGCGAGAGAAATATCACGCCTGCCGCTATCCGGCATAAAACTGCACGTGCTGCACGTTCTCAGGGGAACCTCCCTTGAGCGGTTGTATAAAAAAGGAAAAATACTCATCATGCAACGCTCCGAGTATATTGATGCGGCATGCGATTTCATGGAGAACCTGCGGTCTGATTGCGTGATGATACGGCTGGTCTCCGACTCCAGACGGGAGTTTCTCGTCGCGCCTGAATGGATGAACGATAAACTGTCCGTGATAAGAGGGATAGGAAAAGAATTTAAGTCCCGCGGAACGCGGCAGGGGTCGGCATTTACACGATAGGCGTTGTATGTTAATATAATTAGGGACTTTTCATTGATGTGCACATTAAGGAGGTTTTATGAAAATGAAATTACTGGCAGTTTTCTTATTGATATTTTTTGTAATGGCGATGGTTGCGGTTGATGAGGGATTTGCCGCCCGAAATTCCAGCTCCGATCTTCTCAAGGCGGGTCTTTTGGGCGCGGGTGCCGGCGCGATCGGCGGCGCGGCTTCCGGGGCAAAAGGCGGAGATGTCTGGAAAGGCGCTCTTGCCGGCGCCGGTGTGAGCATTATAGGCGGCGCGCTTCTTGATTCCATGAGCGGGGAAAAAGTCGAGGATGTGCAAAACGTGGATTCTGTCAGTCCGCGAACGGCCTATTCGGACGGATATGAGGCCGGTTACGAGAACGGTTACAAGAAAGGATATACGGACGGATATAAAGAGGGCATGAAAGAATCGGAACTTTCCATTTAAGGATAAGAACATGTACAGAGAAGAAATAAAAATTCTGGATTGCACGATAAGAGACGGTGGGCTTATAAACGCTCATTATTTTGACGATAATTTTGTCCGTGAAGTGTATAAGGCGGTTTCCGCCGCCGGCGTTGATTACATGGAAATAGGATACAGGTGTTCCAGAAAGATCATGTCGCCGGATAAGTTCGGCAAATGGAAATTCTGCGATGAAAAAGACATCAAGAAGGCCATAGACGGGATCGAATCCAAAACAAAACTCTCGGTAATGGTGGATGTCGGCCGCGTGGAAGATGAGGACATACTTCCCTGCAAGGACAGTGTTGTTGACATGGTTCGGGTGGCGACTTATGTCAAAGACGTGGATAAAGCGATTAATCTTGCGAATAAGGCCGTTGATAAAGGATACGAAACCACGATCAACATAATGGCCATATCGCGGGCGCTTGACAATGAACTGGACGAAGCCCTGCGGCAGATCGAGGAAGAAAGCAAGGCAATCGTCGTGTATATTGTTGACAGTTTCGGGGCGTTGTATTCCGAAAACATACAATATCTTGCCGAAAAGTATAAAAGGATACTCAAGACAAAAGAAGTCGGCATACATGCGCATAATAATCAGCAGCTTGGCTATGCCAATACGATACAGGGTATAATAAACGGCTGCAATTTTGTGGACGCCACCATTTACGGTATAGGAAGAGCGGCCGGCAATTGCCCTCTGGAACTCTTGATGGGTTTTCTGAAAAATCCCAAATTTGACCTGCGTCCGATCCTTGACGTGATCTCCAATGAATTCATACCCCTGAGAAAGAAGATAGAATGGGGTTATCTCCTTCCTTACGCGATCACCGGAATGTTCAACGAGCATCCCCGAGCGGCCATGGCGCTGCGCAAGACTGAAAAAAAAGATTCCTATCGTGAATTTTTTGACAGCATGGCAGCCATGGAGATCGACTGAGCGATGCAGACCCACCCATATCTTCTCATAGCCGATAAAAACAGGCAGACCTTTGATGTTCCGCGTTTTGAAGGAACAGGGATGAAAGGCGGAGAATATTTCCGGCTAACAGGAAGTGATCTCATAAAACTGCCTCCGGACAGCGAGCTTTTCATGCTGCCGGACAGGAGCCCTGTTGGATATGACCCCGAGAAGAAGGCCTTTAGTGTTTTGCACCGTTCTCCCTTAACCCGGCGCAATGATCCCTGTTATGCGGTGGCGGCTTTTCTGCCGCCGGGATATACGGTGACGTACAGTGCCGCATATCGTGAACCGAGGCCCGGGCGGCTGTTGCCCCTGTTCAGTTATGCTCCGGTGGTTTTTTACCGAAATGCTCTTTATACGGCTGCGGTGTGGGTTGACCGGGAGAGGCGTCAGACGCTTAAAGGTGTTCTGCGGCCGGCTCTCCTGCGTAAAAACGTCAAATCTTTCCGCGGGATTTTCCCCCGAAACCGCCTCGTGCGGCATCTGGAGACATGCGCGCTTGTTTACGGCTGTCCCGCTGCCCGAAATTTTTTCCTTAAAAGATACGAAGCGCCGCTGCCGACGTCCCCGGGCTGTAATGCCGCCTGTATCGGGTGCATATCGCATCAACCGAAAAAGAAATGTTCTGTTACACAGCCGAGGATACGGTTTGTTCCGACTCCGGAAGAGGTGGCGGATATTGCGCTGTTTCACATAAAAGAGGTCAGATCTCCCGTGGTGAGTTTCGGGCAGGGATGCGAGGGCGAGCCCCTCTTGGAAGCAGAAGTGCTGGAGCGGGCGGTAACGCTGATCAGAAGATCAACGTCCAAAGGCATGATCAACGTCAATACCAATGCGAGCCGTCCGGATGTCGTTCGCCGGCTTTTCGCGGCGGGGATGAATTCCATGCGTGTCAGCATGAACAGCGTTCGCGAAACATGTTATTCGGCATATTATAAACCGCGGGGATATACGTTTGGGGACGTTATCAGATCCATAAGAGAAGCTAAAAAAGCCGGCGGGTTTGTGTCAATAAATTATCTTGTAATGCCCGGATTTACAGACGCCCTTCGTGAGACGAAAGCGCTGTCAGGGTTTCTGAAAAAAACCGACGTAGACATGATACAGTGGCGCAATCTGAATTATGATCCCCTTGCGTATTTCAGAAAACTGAAAATATCCGTTAAAAGGGAAGATATGACAGGCGTAGCCGCTCTTATACGCAACGTCAAGAAGGCCAACCCGCGTCTCATGCATGGCTATTTTAATCCGTCAAGAGAGCGAATACGGCGGGCGCGGAGAACATAGTGAACAGTAAACAGTGATCAGTGAACAGTAGGGGCAGGCCTTGTGCCTGCCCGAAAGGCTATATGCGGCACATACGTTGTTTCGTCACCGTTTTTTATCTTCTTCTTGCGGTTTGTTCCGCCGGCGTTTGCGCGCCGGGCGCTGCGGCTGATGAAATCTCCGTAAGCGCGACATGCGCGATGGTGACGGAAATTGAGAACGGGCGTATTTTATTCGCGAAAAACGCGGACGTAAGGTTTCCTCCCGCTTCAACGGCAAAAGTCATGACCGCGATAATAGCGATAGAAAATTTTCCGCCGGAGAAAGAATTTTCTGTCAGCAGGAAAGCGTCCCGGACAGAGCCGGTGGTAGCCGATCTAAAGGTCGGCGCGAGGTATAGTCTGCGGGATCTTCTTACCGCGCTTATTGTTAAATCGGCGAATGACGCTGCCGTGGTTATAGCCGAAGGCATTGCCGGGGACGAGAAAAAATTCACTTCCCTTATGAACGCCAAGGCGGCCGAGATAGGGATGCGAGATACTTATTTTGCGACTGCTTCCGGCCTGCCTGCCGGCGGACCGGACAGTCAATATACCACCGCGGCGGATCTTGTCAGGATGATGCGTTACGCGTTGCGTCACGGAGTTATTCTGGATATGATGTCAAAGAAAGAAGCAGAGATATACGGCTCTGACGGCAGCAGGATCCTCTTAAAGAGCCATAACAAAACGTTTTCACGGCCTGCCGGCGTATCCTGGGGGAAAACGGGTTATACCAGAGAAGCCAAACGCACGTTCGTGGGAGTGGATCCTTCTTTCAGCCCGCGTGTGATACTGGCCGTGCTTCAGTCCACTGATCTGTGGGACGACATCTCCGCGCTCAAGCAGAAGGGCATTGCGATCTATGAGAAAAACCACCGAACGCCTCTTTCCGCCATCATCGCCTGGGTAAAATACAATCGTCAGAAGTAGGGGCGGGGGAAAAGTTGGGAGTTAGAAGATAGGAGTTTTGTCATTCCCGTGCAAA
>JBDRNI010000113.1:0-3737 GCA_043811335.1 Candidatus Omnitrophota bacterium
CAACGTCTATCCTCGTTGCACGGCCCTGCCTGTATCCGCATTATGCCGCAGGGGAGTTGTTTGATGGTATTTAATCTCACGCGAACGTATTCGGCCGTATATCCCCGAGAAATGTTGCCCGATGCTTTTTCCATAACGATATCCACGGATTTATTGTAAAAATTTCTGCAAAACTCCTCTTGCAGGCCGTCCCCGATCTCCACCAAATGTTTTCTCCTGCTTTTTGCGACTTCAAACGGAATCTTTTCTTTAAATTCAAACGCCGGGGTGCCCTTACGGTCACTATACATGAAAACATGCATTCGGGAGGGCTTTATTTCTTCTACAAGCTGCACTGTGTGTTTAAAATCTTCTTCGCGTTCTCCGGGAAACCCAACTATTACGTCCGTTGTAAGACCCGCTAACGGCATTCTGGCGCGAATGCGCTTTATCAGGGTTTTGAATTCCGCGGCGGTGTATGCCCTATTCATCATCTGCAGTATCCTGTCTGAACCGCTCTGAAGCGGAATGTGCAAATGACGGCAGACTTTTTTTGAAGAGACAATGGCCTCAATAAGAGATTCATCCACCAGATCGGGTTCAATTGAGCTCAATCTGACCCGAAAATCCCCCTCTATAAGGTTCAATTCCCTCAGCAATGCGGAAATACTTTCACCGCGGCTGTTCCGCCATGCCCCGAGACAGATACCCGTCAGAACCAGTTCCCTATATCCTTTTTCAATGAGGCCTGCCGCTTCGGAAAAAATATTCGCTTCTTTCTTAAACCAGATCGTTTTCCGGACAAGACGCACTTTACAATATGAACAACGACGCTGACAGCCGTCCTGGATCTTCAAAAAAGCCCTGTTATGTCGGCTGAACCCCGAAATTTTTTCCTCCGGACACGCATTTTTTTTCGCGTTTTCATCTTTCGCGTCCGGCAAATCAAGCATAAACGGTAATTTCATTTTGTCCTTGCCCTGCACGACCTTCCATACTTCGGGCAATGATTGAAGCGCCAGAATATCCTCTTTCAATACCGCATAACACCCGGTCACGACAAGCTTTGCGGCAGGATTTTCTCTTTTTAATCTTCGTATCAGTTTTTCTGTTTTGCGATCAGCATGACTCGTAACCGTGCAGGAGTTGAGTATAAACATGTCGGCGGTGGATGGATCAGATTCGCGAAACCCCTGTTCCAAAAGAAGTTCTCTCAGCACCTGTTCTTCATACTGATTAACTTTACACCCGAATGTCTTTATAGCAAATTTCATCTTAGTTAGAATAAAAATATATTCTGGGGACATGCCTGGTGCGCCTTTACGAAAGCGAGTCCACTACAGGCATGTCCCCTGTTCTAGAAGGGGGCGTGTCCCCAGAACCTCAGTAACGTCAATCCCCGAGCTCATATCCAACCACCGCCAGCATGTATAATCCCGCCGTATCGCTTTTTAATACCCGCGCCCCAAGCGAGACACATCGGCAGTTACCCTTCGCCGTTAAAACCTCAATTTCCTCTGGAGAGAACCCCCCTTCGGGGCCTATAAAAAGCAAAATTTTTGATGCCCGAATCCCGTCCAGCGCCTCCTTGAGAGGCACTGTATTACCCGACAGACACGCCATCAATATCAACTCGTATCGATCGGTCTTATCGACTACATCCCTGTATTCTTCAACATCCGTGATCACAGGAATATCCCGCCTGCCGCATTGTTTTGCCGCAGCCACGGCTTTTTTCCTCCATCTTTCCGTTTTTTTTCCACAAGCGTTTTCCCGCGGCCGGACAACCGTTCTTTCGCTGACCATAGGTATTACCCGGGTTACACCAAGTTCTGTTGCTTTTTCCGCGATATAATCCATTCTGTTCATTTTGGGAATGGCTTGCGCAAGCGTGATTTCCAGAACACTTTTGTTTGCTGTTTTTTTTACGTGCGTGATCTGAACCACCAATTCTTTTGGCCTGTTGACAGTTTCTTTTATGAACCCCGCGTATTCATTTCCCTCCCCATCAAATACGACCACATCATCCTTGCGGCGCAGGCGCATGACATCGAGAACATGACGAGCCTCTTTTCCGTCGATGATGATCTCATTTTTTTTGATCTTACTTTTCGGGACATAAAATCTGCTCATGCCATGCGCCCTTTTCCTGGCTTATTCTTTCGCCATTTCTTTTTCTCCGAAAACTTCGGCAGTAAAAATATAAATATCACACTCGCCTGTTTTCCATGCATCGCGTGGAATGCCGGCTTTCTGAGCACAAAGGCTGTTCATGAACTGTTCTCGGTCCCACCCGGCCTCGTCCGCTACCTGCGGAAGGTATACTCCGCCTTTTGATCCCATGCGGACCATGACTCCATGTTTTCCCACCTCTATTTCATTATAATCCCGGATTTGCCGCATGGGTGATAAAGCGGATATTTCAAGGTCAATATTTTCCATCTCATCGAGGGTTACAGGAGAAAAACGCGGATCTTCCACGGCGGCTGCTATGGCCATGTCGCGGACTGTCACGCAGAGCGGGCCCGTAGCCGTCATGTGTCCGATGCATCCACGCAAACGCCCGTTCTTGTGCAAGGTGACAAACGCGCCCATGTTCTGTTTAAGCGTTTCATCTTCCGTTCCTGTCTCTATACGTTTGCCGGTTTTAAGATACTGATTAATCGCGTTTCTCGCGATCGTCAAGAGTTTCTTCTTCTGTGTCTCGTTAAGCATCCCATGAGCCTCCTTTTTTTGCTCCGCGGGCTTAATAAAAGCGGCGCTCAAATATCCCACGACTTTATCCTTTTCTCCGGAGGTATCCCCCGAATTCCCATACTTGAGTATTTTGATTTCATCGGCCCCCAGCTTTTTACACGCTGTCATTACGGAATATACCGCGCCATATCCGCACATGAGGCTGTCGGTGCGTGACGAACGCAGACTTTTCTGATAGAACAGGTCGGGGACGAACTCCTCCAATATTTTTGCCGTCTGCCGGTCCTTCTCATTCGCTTCTGCATACGGCAAATAATGGCACATGTCAGAGGAAGCGATTATCACGAAATCTTTTTCATCGCCGAGAACAGCATAAAGCGCGTCAGCCAGGACATTATTGTTCTCGCGCGCCTGGTCGCAAAGAGCTACGAGAACCACGCGAGCGTCTTTCATCGCTACCTGAATAAACGGTATTTGCATTTCAATAGAATTTTCAGAAATGAACGCCTGCGGTATATTCATTATTCTGTCGTCATAGGCCAACAGTTTTTTTGTTATGCGTCCGTCTATCGGTACGCTCCCCAGCGGTGTGGAAAAAGTCGCATCGTCGAGAACAGCAATACGCGCCGGGAAATATCTTCTATGCGTAAACCCAACAACGATCACGGTTTTTGGCGCATTTTTCGCCGCCGCATTGTAGGCGTACGCAGCGACGGATCCGGAGAAGCGAATTCCTGCGTGCGGGGCTATGACTCCGATGACATCCCCGTCAATCTTCCCCGGTTGCGCCGCGGCCAGATATTCTTTTATCTCTCGCATCAGCGCATCAGCTGAAGCAGAATACCATGCGCCGTGCAGGTCGGAGACCTTTGCGTCTGCAGGAGCCCCGCATAAAAAAAACATTGCAGTGAATATTAAAACTAAAAGCTTCATTACTCTACCCTTTTTTATGTTATAATAAATCTTCCATTTAGTCCACAAATGGGGCAGTAGCTCAGTTGGCAGAGCATCACGTTCGCAACGTGGGGGTCGTGGGTTCGAATCCCATCTGCTCCACCAGC
>JBDRNI010000114.1:0-9079 GCA_043811335.1 Candidatus Omnitrophota bacterium
CCTTGCGGACCCTGTTCCGAGATATTCTACGATCACGGCGCGAATACCGGATGCGGAAAGACCTCCTGCAGCCCCGCATGTGACTGCGGCAGGTTCCTGGAAGTATGGAATCTCGTGTTCACCGAATTTGACAGAAAAAGCGATGGTTCCCTGAAAGGTCTGCCGAACAAGAATATTGATACCGGCATGGGGTTGGAGCGCATCACTGCGGTAGCGCAGAGCGCGAAGACGAATTTTGAGACGGATCTCTTCGTGCCGATAATCGCTGCCATAAAAAAAGAGCTGAAAGACGCGTGTAAAGAAATTCCCCGGGAAAACGTGTGTCTCATTGCCGATCATGTGAGAGCAGTAGTGTTTGCCGCGGCCGACGGGGTTTCGCCGTCAAACGAGAAACGCGGATATGTCGTGCGTAAACTTATCAGGCGCGCTTATGTGAAGAGCGGCGCGAACAGGCCTTTTTTGTATAAAATTGTTCCTTCCGTGGCGGCGGTCATGAAAGACGCATATCCGGAAGTGAATGAAAAAAGCGAGCATATAAGCGCGATCGTCAGAGAAGAGGAAAAGAAATTCACGGAGACCATGAACGCGGCGATGCCGCTTCTTGCGGACATGATAGCCGCCGGCAAAAAGGGTCTGAAAGGCGAACAGGTATTCAAGCTGGTGGATACCTACGGTTTGCCGTTTGAGATGATATATGAAGAGGCGTGCCGGAAGGGTGTTTCCGTTGATACAGAGGGGTTTAAACACTTGATGGCCGGGCAAAAGGAACAGTCCCGCAGCCGAAGCGGCATGTCCTGCGATTTTATATTTCAGCCGGATCATTTTAACGGCGCTCCGCGTCCGGAAAGCGCGAACATGCTTCCGTTAAAAACGAGCCTGGCATTTATCGTGAAAAAGGGCGGTGAGGTCTCGGACACTCTGGCCGAAGGCGAATATGCCGAAGTCGTAACGGCGCCTCAGTCCGGCTGTTTTTACGCGGAATCCGGCGGACAGGTGGGTGAAGAGGGAAGCATCACGAAAAACGGCGCCGAGATGCGCATACTTAATACTTTTGCGGCGGACGGAAGAACGATATTCTGTGTCCGCGTGAAAAAAGGGCATTTTAAAAAAGGCGACAGTATTGTTCTTAACTCGGATCCCGGCAGAAAAAACAGCACGGCGAAAAATCATACCGCCACGCATCTTCTCCAGTCCGCGCTCCGGCAGGTGCTGGGCGAACACGTGAAGCAATCGGGGTCTCTTGTAGACGCGGAACATCTGAGGTTTGATTTTACGCACATGCGTAAAATGTCGGCAAGAGAGCTCGGTAAAGTTGAGGATATGGTAAACGGCTGGATACAGAAGGCCATGCCCGTTTCAACGGAAACCAAACCGCTGAACGAGGCAAAAGCCGAAGGGGCGCTTTCTTTTTTCGGAGAAAAATACGGTGATACGGTGCACGTTGTCGCTATAAGCGGTGAATCCAAGGAACTCTGCGGCGGGACGCATGTTGAAAACACATCCGCGATAGGCATGATGAAGATCACGGCCGAAAGCTCCGTCGCCAGCGGCATCAGAAGGATAGAGGCGGTGACCGGTGAGGGCGCGAAGGTCTGGCTCAAACATAAACTCAAAGATCTTTTGGGTGAGTGTGGATTAAAAAGCGATAAGGCGTCACCGGCGGTTGATGCCGACATTGAAAAACGCGTCAGAAATATAATTGACGGAAAAGTTGAGATTGATGGGGATGTTCTAAAGGAATATGAAGAGAAGCTCAGGCCGGAACTTCTCAACGCGCGCGAACGGGCAGAGAATGATATCAAGAAGAAAAGAAAAGAAGAAGAAACGGGTGCTTTTGACAGGATTAAAAAAGAAGCGGATGAAATAGCCGCCCATCCGTCTGATGCTGGGGAGATAAAGTTTTTTTCAGGAATTCTCTCCGGAGCCGGCATGGCGCTTTTAAAAAAAACCGCGGCGTATCTCGGCAAAAAAACAGGTTCGGGAGTTATACTTTTGGGCTCAAGCGATCAAAGTAAGGCGTGTCTGGTATGCGCCGTTACTTCCGATATCGCAAAAAAAGGTGTAGACGCGCGGGAGATAATAAGAGCGGTTTCGGCCGAGATCTCAGGCACGGGCGGAGGCAGAGAAACCTTTGCCCAAGCCGGCGGCGCGAACCCGGGCGGTCTTGAAGATGCCATAAAAACCGCGAAACATTTCATCACGACGCGTTCCGGTGCGAAGCCGGGGCAATGAAACACAGAGGACATATGAGGGAAATAACCAAGGAAAAGAAACAAGAAACAAGATACAATAACCAAACAATAATCAATGACCAAAGTCCAATAACCAAACAAGAGAAAAGCGAATAAGCTGTATTTGGTTATTGAGATTTGAATATTATTTGTATCTTGTAACTTGTATCTTGGTCATGGTGGTTTAAAGAGTGTTGCAATAGAGAGGGGACGATATGCGGAGCATCAAAGTCGGAAGCAAGATGTTCGATAATCTGGTTAACAGGGATGGTCTCGGGAAGACACGTCTTCGGAAAAAGGTCGCCCGCATAATAGATAAAGTGCACGCGGAGGGCGACACTGCCCTTGTGAAGTATACGGCCAGATTTGATAAGGTGAACATGAAGAAAAAGGACCTTCGCGTCACCGAGGCGGAAATAAGCGGCGCGTATCAGGACATAAAACCGGAGATCGTCAACACCCTCAAGGCGATCATAAAGAACATTGACAAGTTTTACACGAATCAGGTCCCGCGGTCTTGGTCAATACAGCAGAAATCCGGCGTTGAACTGGGCGAAAAATTCGTGCCGATCGAAAATGTCGGCGTATATGTCCCGAGCGGAACGGTGCCCCTTGTTTCAAGCGTTTACATGACGGTTCTGCCGGCGAGAATAGCAGGAGTGAAGAAGATAGTAATGGTATCGCCTCCGAACAAGTTTAACAGCATAGATCCGCATATTCTCGTGATGGCGAATCTTCTTAAAGTGGACGAGATATACAAGGTGGGCGGCGCTCAGGCGATCGCGGCGCTGGCGTTCGGAACCAAAACGGTGCCCAAGGTGGACAAGATAGTGGGGCCCGGTAACCAGTATGTTACCGAGGCGAAACGCCAGGTGTTCGGATATTGCGACATAGACATGCTTGCCGGGCCGAGTGAAGTTCTGATAATCGCCAACCATCACGCGAATATTGATTATCTAAAGAAGGATCTCCTGGCGCAGGCAGAACATTACAAGGGGATGGCCGTTCTTGTAACGCCGTCCAGAAAGGTGTATAACGCCGTGCGGAAAGATGCCGACATAAAGGGGCATGTGATCAAGGTCAAAAACCTTGAGGAGGCCGCGAAAGTGTCTAATGCGATCGCGCCCGAGCATCTCCAGCTCATGGTAAAATCGCCGCGAAGGGTTCTGAAGAACATCACAAATGCCGGGGCGGTATTTTTAGGGCAGTATACGCCGGTTGCGATCGGGGATTACATAGCCGGTCCGAGTCACGTGCTTCCGACCGGCGGAACGGCGCGGTATTCTTCGGGGCTTAATCTGAGGAGTTTCATGAAAAGCTCGCATATCATATCTTATTCGCGCAAGGCTCTATGTGAAGCGGCCGGATGGGTGCGGGAGCTCACGGAAATTGAGAAACTTGAGAAACACTGGGAATCCATCAGAGCGAGATGCGAATAGAGAAAGGAAGGGTAAAGACGATGTCCAGAAAAATAAGTTACGAACGGAAATCAAAAGAAACGCAGATAGAGATCCCCGTTCTGAATATTGACGGCAAGGGCGAAAGCAAGATATCCACGTCAATCGGGTTTCTGGATCACATGCTGACGCTTTTCGCGTATCACGGGTATTTTGACCTGGAGATCAAAGCCTCGGGCGATACGCACGTGGATAATCATCATCTCAACGAGGATATAGGCATAGCGCTCGGGGAAGCGTTCAAAAAGGCGCTTGGTGATTGCAAGGGGATAACGCGGATGGCCTCGACAGATGTCCCCATGGACATGGTAAAGGCAAAGGTCTCGGTGGATATTTCCAACCGAGCCGCGTTCAGTTTTACGGGCGAGATTTCCGAGCGAGACGAAAGCGGTTATACCGCGGACATGGCAAAAGACCTCTTGGAGAGTTTCGCGAAGAAGCTTTGCATGAACCTTCACGTGGAAATAACCGGTCAAGGAGACTTGCACCATAATCTTGAGGCGGTATTTAAGGCGCTCGGCGTAGCAATGGACCGAGCCACGCGCATAGACCCGCGCCGGTCAGACGAAGTGCCGTCAAGCAAGGGCATACTGTAGGGCTGTAGGGGCGAGGGCAGAGTGAACAGTGAACAGTGAACAGTGAACAGTGAGTAGTGATCAGTAACTGTCATCCCCATGACAATGGGGATCCATTCTGGATTCCCGTTTACACGGGAATGACAGGCGGACGAGGAGCAAACGCATGATCGCAGTAATTGATTACGGCACCGGGAATTTGCAGAGCGTAGTTAATGCTTTCCGTTACCTCGGAGAAAAGGTTGAGGTGTGCGCGGCCGGAAAAGATCTTTCGCGCGCGGAAAAGATCGTTCTCCCGGGCGTGGGTTCGTCTCACGCGGCGATGGAAGAACTTATTGCGAGAGGGTTCATAGAACCGCTTCTTGCGCATTTGAAAGGCGGCACGCCTTTTCTCGGGATATGTCTCGGGCTGCAGCTTCTTTTTACCGAAAGCCCCGAGGGCCCCGGGTGCGCGTGTCTCAACGTCGTAAGCGGCGAGGTTAAACTTTTTCCCGGCGGCCCCGCGATGAAAGTTCCCCAGATAGGATGGAACACGGTTGCCGTTCAAAAAAATGACTGTCCTCTTTTTAAGGACATAAAGGATAATTCTTATTTTTATTTCGTGCATTCGTATTACTGCGAGACAAAAGATCCCGGCCTTGCCGCCGGAGTGACAGAATACGGCGCGCGGTATGTTTCCGCGTTGTGGAAAGATAATATATTTGCCGTGCAGTTTCATCCGGAGAGATCACAGGAAAACGGGTTGAAGCTGCTGAAGAACTTCGCGGCATTATGAAGAAAGCGCGGTAAAACATGAAAATTATACCGGCGATAGACATGATAAAAGGTAAAACTGTCCGGCTTGAGCAGGGAAAATACGACCGCAAGTTAGATTACGCAATGACGCCCATTGAAGCCGCGAGAAAATGGGAGGCAATGGGGGCGGGGCTGATCCACGTGGTGGACCTGGACGGCGCGCGGGCCGGGAAACCCGAAAACTTTCCGGTCGCGCAGGATATAGCCCAAGCGGTAAAGATCCCCGTAGAAATAGGCGGGGGTTTCAGGGAAAGATCCGACATTGAGTATGCCCTCGGTCTCGGCATATGGAGAGTTGTTATAGGTTCGCGCGCCTTGGAGGATATGCGTTTCGCGAAAGATTGTCTTGAGAGTTTCGGCGAGCGGGTTATTTTGAGCATTGACGCGGATAACATGGAGCCGCGGGTTCACGGCTGGGAAAAAGGGACCGGTCTTGATCTTTTGGACGTTCTGGAAAAATTTATCTCTTTCGGCGCGAAAGAGATAATTTACACCGATATACAGAAAGACGGGACACTATCCGGGCCTTCGGTGGAAAATCTTGAGAAAATACTGAAACAGTTTGATGTTAAAATAATTTCCGCGGGCGGGATAAAAACCGTTGAACACGTTAAAGAGTTAAAGAAGTTAGAAGGGCTGGGTCTTTCCGGCGTTATTATAGGACGGGCTCTGTATGAAGGGACTATAGATCTCAAGGAGGCGATCAATGTTGGCGAAGCGGATAATACCGTGTCTTGACGTGAAAGACGCCCGTGTGGTGAAGGGCGTTAACTTCGTGAACCTGCGCGATGCGGGTGACCCCGTGGAAAACGCGCGGGTCTATAATGATGAGGGCGCCGATGAGCTTGTATTTTTGGATATAACCGCCACTCACGAGAAGCGAAAAACGATAGTGGATGTTGTTCGCCGCGTGGCGGAAACCGTGTTCATGCCGCTTACCGTCGGCGGCGGCATTTCTTCCGTTGAGGATATACGCGAGCTTCTGAATGCCGGGTGCGACAAGGTTTCTATAAACACGGCCGCTGTCAATGATCCCGATTTCGTGAGAGAAGCGAGCGAAAAGTTCGGTTCCCAGTGCATCGTCGTGGCGATTGACGCTAAAAAACAGGCGAATGGGTGTTGGGAAGTGTATTTAAGAGGCGGCCGTGACCGCGCGGAAGTAGACGCCGTGGAATGGGCGCGTGAAGCGGAACGGCTCGGGGCCGGAGAAATACTCCTGACGAGCATGGATGCCGACGGCACTAAAAACGGCTATGACGTGGCATTGACCCGGGCCGTGAGCGCGGCGGTAAATATACCGGTGGTCGCATCGGGCGGATGCGGAACGCTGGAGCATTTTTATGAGATACTTACATCCGGCGCCGCCGACGCGGCTCTTGCCGCATCCGTTTTTCATTTCAAGGAGTTCTCCATACGGGAGGTCAAGGAGTATTTAAAGAATAAAGGGGTGTCAGTCAGACTGTAAGTGAAGGAAGGAAAAAGAAATGGATCTCATGAAAAAACTTAATTTTGACGATAAAGGTCTGATCCCGGCGATCATACAGGACGCCGCGTCAGGCCGTGTATTGACGTTGTGTTACATGAACGCCGAAGCGGTTGAAAGAACATTGCTCGAAAAAAAGGTGTACGTGTTCCGCCGGTCAAAGGGGCGCATCATGCTCAAGGGTGAGGTTTCGGACTGCGTGCAGCATGTGAAAGAAGTGTTCGTAGATTGCGCGGATAATTCTATTCTTTTCAAGGTAGAGCAGACACGCGCGGCATGTCACGAAGGATATTTCAGCTGTTATTTCCGGAAGATTGACTCAGACGGCAAAACGGTTGTTGACGAAAAGAGGGTGTTTGATCCGAAGGAGATATACAAGGGAAAGTAAAGAGTAAAGAGTAAAAGTAGAACATGTATTATCCGGATAAACAAAATTTCATCAAACTGGCGGAAAAGGGCAATATTATACCCGTTTATCGGGATATGCCGGCCGGCGATGAAACGCCGTTGACTGTTTTTTCAAAGGTTGATGACGGGGAGTATGCCTATCTGCTTGAATCCGTTGAGGGCGAAGAGCACGAGGCTAGATATTCTTTTATCGGGAGCGAACCGCGCGTCATTCTCCGAAGCAAGGGAAAGTCCGTCAGCATGCAGCGCGGTAAAAAAACGGAAACGTATATCGCAAAAAAAGATCCCATTGAAGAGATGAGATTGTTGATGAGCATTTTCAGTTTCGTGGAGGTGGACGGCCTTCCGAGGTTTTGCGGAGGGCTCGTGGGTTATATGAGTTATGATATGGTCCGTTTCATAGAGCGGATCCCGGACGAAAACCCGGACGATCTTGATATCCCGGACATGCAGATGGTTCTTGCGGACACTATTTTCGTTTTTGATCACGTAGAAAAAAGGATCAAGGTCGTTGCAAACGCTTTAGTAGAAGGCGACGCCGGGGCGGCTTATGAGGACGCCTGCAAAAAAATAGACGCGCTCGTGAAAAAACTTGAAGGCCAAGCGCCGCGGCGAAAAAAAACAAACCCGCTTCTCGCGCGAGGCGGAAAAGAGTTTGAAACAAATTTTTTTGGAGAAGATTTTTACGGCATAGTTAAAAAGGCAAAAGAATATATACGCGCCGGTGAAGTGATACAGATAGTTTTATCTCAGCGGCTGAAATGTCGCACCCGGTCCGATGCGTTCTCAATATACAAGGCTCTCAGAGAGATAAACCCGTCCCCGTATATGTTCTATCTCAAGTTTGGGCGGTGCAGAATGATCGGGGCATCCCCCGAAATACTCGTGAGGTGTGAGAAAGGCCTTGTTGAAGTCCGTCCGATAGCGGGCACCCGTAAGCGGGGAGAGTCGCCGGAGGAAGACAGGCGCCTGGAGAAAGAGCTTCTCGCCAATCCAAAAGAAAGGGCCGAGCATATCATGCTGCTTGATCTGGGCCGTAACGATATAGGCCGCGTGTGCGAGTATTCAAGCGTAAAAGCCGGGGAGATCATGCGTATTGAGAAATATTCACATGTGATGCACATTGTAAGTGATGTCACGGGCACGCTTCGGAAAGACAAGGATATTTACGATCTTTTAAGAGCCACTTTCCCGGCGGGAACCGTAACCGGGGCGCCGAAGGTGAGGGCCATGGAGCTTATTGACGAACTGGAAAATGTGCGGCGTGGGCCCTATGCCGGATGTGTGGGATATATAAGTTTTTCGGGTAATATTGATATGTGCATAACGATCAGAACAGCCGTGATGGTGGAGGATACTGTTTATATCCAGGCCGGAGCCGGGATAGTTCTTGATTCCGACCCGGAAAAAGAGTATCAGGAGACGATGAACAAGGCAAAAGCCATGGTAAAGGCGGTTGAGGCGGCCGAAGGGTCCGAAGTATGATATTTGTTATAGACAACTATGATTCATTCACTTACAATCTTGTTCAGTATCTGGGCGAGCTGGGCGAGGATATTAAAGTTTGCCGTAACGATGAAACCACTCCGGAGAATATAAAAAAGCTTTCTCCCGAAAGAATAATTATCTCACCGGGTCCGGGCAGGCCGAGCGATGCGGGCATATCTAAAGATGTCGTGCGGGCGTTTGCGGGCAAGATTCCCATGCTTGGGGTGTGTCTGGGGCATCAGTGCATCGCGGAGGTCTATGGGGCTGTTGTTGTGAGGAGTTCCCGCGTGATGCACGGGAAGGTAAGCTTGATCTATCACGAAGAAGAGGGTCTTTTTAAAGGTATACCTTCGCCTTTCAGCGCCACGAGGTATCATTCTCTTGTTGTTGAACCGGCCAGCGTGCAAAGCCCGCTGAAACTAGACGCCTGGACAGAGGAAAAAGAGGTCATGGCCGTTCATCACCGTGAGTATCCAATATACGGTGTCCAGTTCCATCCCGAATCCATACTAACGGAAGAGGGAAAGAATATCTTGCGTAATTTTTTAAAAATAGGGACGTCACCTACTTATTAAAAATTAAATAGTTACTTAAATAGGTGACGTCCCTATTTACCCGGAAAAAGGAAAGAGTGGTTCATGG
>JBDRNI010000115.1:0-3016 GCA_043811335.1 Candidatus Omnitrophota bacterium
TGTATTCCCTCGCATGAGAGTGGAAACGAGGGAAAGGCGTTGTCTCTATTTATTACACTCTCCGATAGAACCTTCTTTGCACCGTGACCCGTCCGTCCACGTTGCCCCGGACAGGTTACAGCGCTCGCATATTTTTGTATTTAGCAGTTGTTGTAAATCGTCTTCGTCAAAGGCAAACAAGGGGCTGGTCACTGTAAACAGCAGTGTGATACAAATAGTGAAAAATGTTTTACTTTTCAGCATGTTAATGCCTCCTTTTTTTGCCTTTCCCCGTCCTTTTCTTCTGCCGGTTCTCATACTCATCAATCAACACATGCAAACTGTCCTCCGAGGGCAGAACAACCGTCTGGGTATAATCGCTTTGACCGATTTTTATAACCTCGATCTCCTTTTTCAATAACCGCTGGATCTCGTCAAGAAGCTCTTTCTCGTCCTTGCTGCAAAATGAAATGGCAATCCCTTTTCTCACTCCCCGCCCGGTCCTTCCGACTCTGTGAACATAGTTTTCCGGATTTTCGGGCAAGTCATAATTTACGACATAATTCACATCGGGAATATCAATTCCCCGGGCACTGACATCCGTTGCGATCAGGATATTACATTCGCCGTTCTTAAACTTCTGCATCACATCGGTTCTCGCATGCTGATCCTTATCACCATGAATCGCAAGAGAGCTTATCTGAACCCGTTCCATTGCTTTTGCCACCCTCTCGGCGCGAACCCGGGTCCTGACAAACACGATGATCCTGCTGTCCGGGTTATCTTTGACAAATTTCTCCAGAAAAAACCGTTTGTCATCCATTTCGATGAACATAACGAAGTGAGAAACATTTTTCGCGACGGGATCTTCAGGAGAGAGCTGAATCCGTATCGCGGAACTTTTAACTTGCGAATAGGCAAGTTTTTTGATTTCCCTATTGATGGTTGCAGAGAAGAAAAGCGTCTGATGCTTTCGGGTCAGCATTTTCTTGACATATTTAATATCCTCGATAAACCCCATATCCAGCATACGATCGGCTTCATCGAGGACCAGAACTTCAACACTCCCGAGATTAATATACCCC
Source organism: Candidatus Omnitrophota bacterium (assembly GCA_043811335.1). Lineage (GTDB taxonomy): Bacteria > Omnitrophota > Gorgyraeia > Tantalellales > Tantalellaceae > CAZGOZ01. The sequence continues at coordinate 1,065 of JBDRNI010000115.1, forward strand.
TGATTGATCAGATCAAACATGCGCCCCGGTGTTGTAACAAGGACATCGATTCCCGCCTGAAGCTTTTCAATCTGCGGGTCCTGCTCAATACCACCATGAAGCGAGAAAACACTTACTCTGGTATGCTTCGCAAGATCTTTAAAAACGTCGCCGATCTGCTGACCCAGTTCACGAGTGGGGACCATAACGATACATTTAATGCCGGCAGACCTTTTACTGCGTTTTTTAACGTGGATTCTGTCAATGAGCGGAATGGCAAAGGCAGCCGTTTTGCCCGTTCCCGTCTGGGCTATGGCAAGAACGTCCTCACCCTTCATGATTGACGGGATTGATTTAAATTGTATATCTGTCGGTCTCTTAAAGCCGAGCTGCGCCAGATTCTTTTTTATTTCTTCTGAAATATTGTATTGTTCGAACTTCACAGCCCCTCACTAACTATCAACAATCTGAAATAAACACCCTAGGTTATAAGCACGCCGTTGAAAAAGTCTCTTCCCGAGACTGATGTATACGTTTCTTGTAAGAAAAGTCAAGAATCGAATCGAGGCAGAAGGGTTGTTACGATATTAAAATCATACCGTTACTAAATCTCTCAATTCCAAAAGTTTAGATAGTTTGCTAATATCCTAACTTCTCAAATACCTCATTTGCGACGACTTCAAGCGGTAATCGTTAACCTCCTATTGTAACTATTCTGAGGACTTGCAGGTAAAGTCTGCAATTTTGCCTGCAGGCTGATTTTGAAAATCTTTGAACAGAATTTCTATTGATGCCTTCCTCCATAAATCGTCAACCTCGATGAAGATGCCTGATTTCAATCCGTTATCGTTGATGTTATTTCCTTCATAATTATGATATAGATAAGCTATTCTTGGGTAAATCCCAACGTGATTTCTAGATGATTCTCATAGAGGCGGCAGAGATGGTGTCAGGTTTACTCTCCCATGAAATGTCAATAAATTAAATATTTACGAAGCGCAGTATGAAACTCGCATAAACCCCGAAAGAAAGATAGGAGCAGCGGATACATATAATGATCATGCAACATAATCTTTTTTCAAAGGAACCCCTCATCAAGACCTTCATCTTTCTGATAATGTCTCTGTTGTGCGTCTCGTTTCTGCTGTGGCCATCAAAATCCCTTTCATCTTCTTATGTTATAAAACTTAAGAATGGGGGACATATAAAGACACCTTTTTACTGGCGGGAGGGAACGGAGACCCATTTTTATGTAAAAGGCGGTACGATGGGCATCCAAAGCGCCACTATCGCAAGGATTGAAAAGGTAGACGAAGACATATCGTCAAAGACCGGCGTCATTCCTGATAAAGCTGTCCAAAACGGAGGTCTGGCTGGGGGGGCGCCGGCGATTCAGAAACCCATGGGCGATGAACCCGAAAAGCTAGACCGGTCTGAGAAAACAGGACTTTCGCCTGAGGAGATAAAGGCCTATGGCGATAAAAAGCGCCGCATGGAAGAGGACCTAGATGAGGCGATAGAGCGCATGAGGAAGGCGTCCCGGGAACAGAACCTTGCAGCCAAGGAAAAAGCGAAAGCGGACATGCGGCGGATATCCGGGCAGATCTACGAGCTGACCGATCAGGTGAAGCGGCAGAATACAGGCGGAAAGCTTCCCGATGGCTGGTGGAGAAAATAGAAAACCGCCGCTATACCCGACAAGTTCAGTTCGCGTTGTCTTTCCAGCTCAGGACCTGGAGGGGCTGATTTTCCGTCTGATTTTGGACTGCGGAACTGCAATAGACAATATTGGCATTTCCGCCCACCAGATCCGCATCGGTCGATCCCCCGGAAAGCATTGCGCCAGTGACGTTCTTATTGCCACCGCCGGTAAAGGTTATCGATCCTGTCGCAATCACCACCCCATACCAGGAAAAATCGCCGTGCAACATCAGATCACCTTCCACAAGAAGCAACCCGCCCCCTGTAGCACC
>JBDRNI010000116.1:0-13169 GCA_043811335.1 Candidatus Omnitrophota bacterium
GTCCGAATAAACAGTTGTTTGGTTATTGTAATTTGGAAATTGTTTGTATCTTGTATCTTGTATCTTGTATCTTGTATCTTGACTAATGGGTTAAAAAGGGGGAAATTGATGAACCAGATAGCTGACTTCGAAAAAAAACATGTCAAAAAAACCATACCGAGCTTTGAGATCGGGGATACGGTAGACGTGCATTTTAGGATCAAGGAAGAGAATAAAATGCGCACCCAGATTTTCGACGGTATCGTTATCGGTAAAAAAGGCGGAGGCATCAGACAAACATTTACGGTGAGACGCATTTCCTATGGCGAAGGTGTGGAACGTATTTTTCCGATGCATTCGCCGTTGATCGAAAAGGTCGTAGTGAAAAAGAAAGGTAAGGTCAGGCGGGCCAAATTGTATTATTTGCGGTCGAAGAAGGGCAAAAGCGCCACCAAAGTTAAGGAGAAAATTGTCCAAAAGGAGAAAAAGAAACAATAACGGACGCGACAGATTCATATACGAGAGACGAGCCGCGGAAACCGGAAACGGTATCGTGGCGGGGATTGATGAGGCCGGCAGGGGGCCGTTGGCAGGGCCGGTTGTCGCAGCCGCAGTGGTGGTTCAAAAGAACGATTTCAACGAAAGAATAGACGATTCCAAAAAGCTCACCGAACGCATGAGAGAGCGGGCGTTCATTGACATATTAAAACGGTGTGACGTGGGGATAGGCGTTGCAACCGTTGACGAGATAGACCGGCTGAATATACTCCGAGCGACTTTAATGGCAATGAAAAGGGCAGTTGGGGAACTCAGCAGGGAGCCGGGGTATCTTTTGATTGACGGCAATATGAACGTGCCTCTTCCGATGCCGCGTGAATATATCATAAATGGCGAAACCCACAGCATTTCGATTGCCTGTGCGTCTATTATCGCAAAGGTTTTCCGGGACCGTCTGATGAGAGAACAAGACAAAAAATATTCCGGTTACGGGTTCGCCAAACACAAGGGTTATGGCACTCGGGAACATATGGATGCCATACGGAAATATGGGCTCTCACCGATTCATCGTCAGACGTTCGGTCCGTTTGGAAAGAAGAGGAAACTCTCGTGACTCGCGAAAACGTATCATTGCCGCCGGGCGGGATGAGCTTATAACAGTAAAAGACATAAACAGAGGAGCAGGTTATGGCTTATAGTTACGATCTTAACGCATCTTCAGGCGTAAAACTGAAAGAGATCGGCGAGATAGCCAGAAAAGCGGGCATCGCGTCAAAGTATCTTTACAAATACGGCAGCTATATCGCGAAAGTTTCGTCCGAAATATTGGAAGGCGCACTAAAAAACAGGAAGCCCGGTAAGCTGATCATGGTTACCTCTATCACCCCGACGCATCTGGGAGAGGGAAAAACCGTGAATACGATAGGGCTCGCGATGGCATTGAACAGGCTCGGGAAAAAAGCTTTCGCCTGTATCCGCCAGCCATCGCTTGGTCCGCTCTTCGGGATAAAAGGAGGCGGCGCCGGGGGAGGGCACTCTCAGGTGTTGCCTGCCGAGGCGGTAAACTTCCATTTGACGGGAGATTCGTATGCGGCCACCGATGCGCAGAACTTATGTGCGTCTTTTCTGGATAACTCGCTTTTCTGGGGGGATCCGTTCAAGATCGGCAAGCTCGGGCCGAAGTGGAGACGTGTAACCGACATCAGTGACCGTTCTCTTCGCAATATAGTGGTCGGAGGAGGAGGCAAACTTCACGGTGTCAGCAGAAAGACCAGCATTGATATCACGCCGGCCGGCGAGTGCATGGCGGTGCTCTCACTGGCGGAAGGGCTGAAAGATCTCAGACAGCGGCTCGGCCGTGTTGTTGTGGGTTTTTCCGCGGACGGCAAACCTGTTACGGCGGAGAATCTTAAGGTTGCGGGCGCGATGACCGCGATCATGAGAGATGCCCTGAATCCTAACCTGATGCAGACCAGTGAACACACTCCCTGTTTTGTCCATACCGGTTCTTTTGCCAATGTTTCTCATGGATCCAGCTCGGTCGTGGCTGATAAAATAGCGATGAAGTTGGCTGATTATACGGTTACAGAAAGCGGATTCGGCGCTGATCTTGGCGGAGAGAAATTTATTGATATAAAATGTCGTCAGGCGAAGATCAAGCCCGATGTTGTTGTGATCAACTGCTCCGTGAGGGCTCTCAAGGTGCACAGCGGCGATTTTGATTTTAATGGCAGTTCCATGCCGGCCGCTCTGAAAAAAGAAAATCTTTCTGCGGTTGACCGAGGGTGTTCGAATCTGGAGAAACAGGTGGAGAATTTAAAAATGTTCGGAATACCTGTGGTAGTGTGCATTAACCGGTTTGAGAGCGATTCGGCAAAGGAAATCGGCATTGTTACCCGCCGCGCCGAAGCCCTTGATGTTCAGGGTGTGGCGGTCAGCGAAGTTTACAAGCACGGCTCAAAAGGCGCTTTAGATTTGGCCCGGGCCGTTGTTAAGGCAGCCCGAGAGAACTCCAGAATAAGATATCTTTATCCGACAGATATCACTCTGAAGGGTAAAATAGAACGAATAGCCAAGTCCATGTATGGTGCAAGTGAGGTTAAATATTCCGATCAGGCGGCAGAAAGTATCGAAATTCTGGAGAAGGCGAAACTGGATGGACTGCCGGTGTGTATGGCTAAGACTCATCTTTCTCTTTCCAATAATGCGAATAAAAAAGGCCGTCCGCGGGGATTTAAACTAAACATTGAAGAAGTCAGTGTGGCCGCGGGTGCCGGCTATGTCGTGGCCAGGTGCGAAGGGACGAATACAATGCCGGGGCTCCCCAAAATGCCTCGAGGCAGGGACATAGACGTGGATGTGAAAACGGGAGCCATAAAAGGATTGTTCTGATAAAAGATGGGCATTTGTCTGGAAAATACGGTTAAGGACTATCTGAGCAAGCTGTCGGCGAGAGAACCCGTTCCCGGCGGGGGAAGCGCTTCGGCTTTTGCCGCGGCTCTCGGAGCCGGACTAAATCTCATGGTTTTGAACTACAGCATTCCGGCCGGCGGCCAGGAGGACGCAAAAACAAAGGGTCTTAAGGATGCTCGCCTCAGGCAGGAAGACAGCATGCGGAAGCTTTCGGCGTTGATAGATGAGGATTGCCGGGTTTTTCGCGCTCTTATGGAGGCCCTTTCCGCTAAACGGGACGCGCAGAAAGAATATCGCCGGGCGGCCGAAGTGCCGCTCAAGATATGCCGTGAGTGCTGCACATCGGCGGATATAACCGCGTATCTTGTTGAAAACGCCAACAAAAAACTACTGACGGATGTTTGTGGCGCGGCATATATCCTGAAAGCCGCATTTTTAGCGGCCCGGCTCAACGTTGAAGTTAATCTTAAGCACATAGAAGACGATTTATTTATTTCCGACACCCATAAAGAATTGAAGGCATGTGAAGAAAAAATAAATCGTGCGAAAAAACAGACGGGGAACACATATGGCAGAACTGATTAACGGCGGAAAGATCGCGCATTCTATAGATGCTGCGGTAAAGAAGGGGATTCAGGAAATTTATTCCGCAAAAGGGGTTCGTCCTAAACTGGTGTCGATCATGGTCGGCCAAAGAGGAGATGCGGCGATATATGTTAACATGCAGAAAAAAGCCGCCGAAGCATCCGGGATAGAATTTGATCTCAGAAAATTCGAATCTGAAGTTGATCCTCGCGAGATTTATGAAGAAATTGACAGGTTGAACATGGACAGATCGGTTACCGCGATTATTGTGCAGAAACCATTACCCGAGAATCTTTCTCACGATAGCGTGGTCGCCCGGATACGTCCCGAAAAGGACGCGGAAGGTATACATCCGTATAATCTCGGACGGATTTTACGGAAGGACGCGGATATAGTTCCCTGCACACCGGGCGCGGTCATGAAAATATTGAGTGAAAAAAATGTGGATCTGTATGGAAAAGAAGTCGTGATCGTGGGGCATTCCGCCATTGTGGGGAAGCCGCTGAGTTTGATGATGTTGAACGAGATGGCCACCACGACCGTTTGTCATCTCGGAACGAGCCAAAAAGGAGATCTCCCGGGGCATACACGGAGAGCGGATATTCTGATCGTTGCGGTAGGCAGACCGGAAATGGTCAATGGTGATTGGGTTGCAGTAGGGGCGGTTGTTATAGATATAGGGATAAACAGGGTTGGAAACAGGATTGTCGGTGACGTTAAGTTTTCAGAAGTTGCGAAAAAAGCTTCGCTTATTACGCCGGTTCCCGGAGGGGTCGGGCCGGTTACCGTATCCATACTTATGCGGAATGTTTTCAGAGCGTACAGGGGACAAAATGTCAAACTTTAAAAAAGCGCTTGAGTCGGGGAAATTCGTGATCACAACAGAAATCGGCCCGCCGAAAGGTGTTTCGCTTGATGCCGTTTTTGACGAATTGAAACAGGTGCGGGGCAGGGTTGATGCCGTGAACGTAACCGATCAGCAGAGTTCGGTCATGCGATTGGGATCCGTGGCAACAAGCCGATCTCTCAAGGAAAAAGGATATGAGCCGATCTGTCAGATAACATGTCGGGATAGAAATCGCATTGCACTTCAGGCTGATGTTCTTTCGGCGTATGTTCTGGGGATTCGCAATTTACTTGTCATGACGGGGGATCATCCGCTTCTCGGAGATCATCCTCAAGCGAAAGCCGTGTATGATCTGGATTCCGTGGGTCTTCTGCATGCGATTGGGTGTCTTCGAGCCGGACATGACCTTTCCGGAAAAGACCTTAATGCCTCTCCCGATTTTTTCGTGGGAGCCGTTGTGAATCCCGGTGCGGATCCCATGGAACCCGAGATCATTAAAATGGAAAAAAAGATCGAGAAAGGCGCGCGTTTTTTTCAGACGCAGGCGATCTTTGATGCGGATATGTTCTCTCGATTCACATCTGCCATAAAACATCTGCGGCCGCGGATAAAGCTGTTAGGTGGGATCGTGCCGTTGCGTTCTGCCGGCATGGCGCGTTATATGAATGCCAATATTCCGGGCGTCGTTATTCCACAGGGGATAATTGAGAGATTGGAAGCAGCAGGGGATACAGCGTCCGAATCCGTGGCGATTGCCGCGAATATTCTTTCGTCGATCCGCGAAATGTGCGATGGAGTTCATTTCATGCCGATAAAGGCCAATCACCTTGTCGCAAGGGTTCTGGACAAAGTAAAAATGTAGGTCACCCTTTAGGGTGATACATATGTCGCTATGCGGAGAGAAAGAATGAATAACAAGAAGTTCACTATACTGGATTTTAAGCGAAAAAAAGAAAACGGCGAAAAGATAACGCTGCTCACGGCTTACGATTACCCCCTGGCGAAAATAATAGATGACGCGGGTATTGATGCGGTAATGGTCGGGGATTCAGTCGGAATGGTCGCGCTCGGATATGATTCGACCGTCGGGGTAACGATGGAAGAAATGATCCATCACTCGAAAGCCGTGCGACGGGGCGTATCCCGCGCATTTTTGCTCGGAGATATGCCGTTTATGTCATATCAGGTCAGCGATGAAGACGCCGTGCGTAATGCCGGCAGATTCATGAAAGAGGCCGGGTGCGATGCCGTAAAAATTGAAGGCGGAAGAGAAGTCCTTTCCAGGGCCGTGGGAATAATGAACGCCGGCATACCCGTTCTCGGTCATCTGGGACTTACCCCCCAGAGCGTCAGTAAATTAGGAGGATATCGGGTACAGGCGAGGGATGCCGCTTCCGCCGACCGCCTCGCTGAGGACGCTGTGTTATTGGCAAAAGCGGGGTGTTTTGCCGTAGTTCTGGAGTGCGTTCCGGAAGAAGTGGCCCGGAAGATCACAGACATGCTTGAAATTCCCACGATTGGCATAGGCGCGGGAAGATATTGCGACGGGCAGGCGCTTGTCACATATGACATGGTGGGGTATTTTGATAGATTTGTTCCGAAATTCGTGAAAAAATACGCTGATATCGGTAATGTCATACGGAAAGCAGCCATGGCGTTTAAGCAGGAGACCGATAAAGGAGATTTCCCGGATAAGAGCCATACGTATTGACACAAGGCCGGGTGCTGGTTCGGCGCGGCCGCTTTCAGCGGCCTTGCTCACCATTGGATCTTGCGTCGAAGGTCTCCATGTACTCAATGGGCAGAACACCACGGATGTTAATCCGTGGATGAATGGGCGGTTGGACAACTAAAATTCGCAAAGGAAAAGAAACCACGGTAAGTTCGTGGGGATTCAGTCCGATAATCAATCCGCATGAAGTCCTACATAGAAACTTGGGAAAAGATCTTTGGCTTAAAACGGTCCAAACGCGTTTTTGTAGCTGCTACCCGCCAGAATGTCGGTAAAACCACTGTATCCTTGGGGCTGATCGCGACTCTCAGTGATCGTTTCGGAAAGATCGGGTTTATCAAACCGGTCGGGCAACGATATCTCGTTGAAGACGGATATAAGGTGGATGAAGATTCGGTCCTGATGGAACATATCTTCAAATTCAAGTTTCCGCTTCATGACATGTCACCCGTTGCGGTTGAAAAAGGTTATACCGAAAAATTTCTTGACGGCAAGGGTCCTATAGACACCGCTTATACAATTAAGGAATCATTCAATCGTGTAGCCGAAGACAAGGATTTGGTTATTATTGAGGGGACGGGTCACGCCGGCGTAGGATCGGTATTTGATCTGTCAAATGCTACGGTGGCAAAAATGCTGGATTCAAAAGCAATTTTGATATCACCCGGCGGTATAGGCAACCCAATAGATGAAATTATGCTTAACAAGGCGGTATTTGATCAGAAAGGTGTAAAAATAATCGGCGTTATTGTGAACAAAGTTCTTCCAAAGAAATACGACAAGATCAGCCGATATGTCAGGATCGGTCTTGAGAGAATGGGCATTCCCGTTCTGGGAGTAATACCCTATATAGAAGGACTGGATGTCCCGACAATGCGTGATTTTAGGGAAGAACTGGACATGCATGTTTTAAGCGGTGAGGAGTTTCTGGACCGGCAGACGAAGAAAGTGCTTGTGGGCGCCATGGAGGTAAAAGAAGCCGCCCGGTATATTGAAGATGACAGCATTATTATCACGCCGGCGAACAGATCAGATTTTATAAACCTTTTAATAAAAGTTCATACAGGACGTTTTACAGAGAGAAAAAGGATAGCCGGTATCGTTCTCTCGGGCGGACGTGTTCCCAAGAGACGAATATGCAATGCTCTTGCGCGGACGGATATGGCGGTGCTCATGTCGCGGCTCAACACCTATGAGGTGGCGTCGAGAATACATGATCTTAGGATTAAGATCAAGTCAAGAGATACGCGTAAGGTAAAGATCGCAATAGACATGGTGAGGAGCTACGTGGATATCGGACAGGTTATCAGGAGTTTGGGATAGGGCATAGCGCAGAGTACAGAACAGAGTAATGTCAAAGCACAAAATTCAAAGCACAAAATAAGCACAAATAACAAAATCCAAAACACAAATAAAAGTTTTGTTATTTGGATTTGTGATTTTGGATTTATTTTGGATTTTGTGCTTTGTCATTTGAATTTCATCAAAGGTCGAGAGTCAATGACGTGAAATTATGAAAGTCGTGACGAAAGGGATATGGTGTGTGTTTTTTGCTGTGCTGTTATCGGGATGTTCTCCTTCCTCCGGACCTCGGGGATATTCGCATTCCGCCATGTTGATGGGAACGTTCGTTCAAATAAAAGTAATTGCGCCGGAGCTTTCCCGGACGAGGCTGAAAGGGATCGTAAAAAATGTTCTGGAAAAAGCGCGTGGATTGGAGGCGCGTTTCAGCATATTTAACGCCGGCAGTGAGATCAATGCGCTTAATCTCTCCGGAGAAAAAACGGTCTCTCCTGAATTATATGATCTCATCAACGAGGCCGGAAGAGTAAACCGCATGACAGGAGGCGGATTTGACTTGACGGTGACGCCGGTGCTCAAGGCAAAGGGGTTCTATCGCGACATGCCTCAGGAGATACGCAGCCGGATACCTGAAGGATTTGACGGGGTCGGATGGGAAAATGTTATCATGAATGCTGATGCGCAAAGTGTCAAGTTACGCAACGGGGCGTGGATAGACGCTTCAGGCATAGCCAAGGGGTATATCGTTGACCGGATGGCATCTTTTTTTAGAAAAGAGGGATTAACCTCTTTCTTGATCAATGCCGGTGGGGACATCTATTGTGCGGTAAGTCCCGGCGGAGCTGCATGGAAGATAGGGATAAGATACCCCGGAGAGAACACGGTTGCCTTGGTGATCGCCGTTAAGGATTCGGCCGTGGTGACGAGTGGTGATTATGAGAATGTGGTCATGGATGAGTCCCTGAAAGAAGAGATATCTCATATCATCGATCCTTCGCGTTGCGTCCCCGGAAAGAAGACTGTCTCCAGTGTCACGGTGATCGCGTCGTCATGCACGGAAGCGGACGGTCTGGCCACCGGAATGATGGTTCTCGGCAGGGCGAAGGCAATAGCTCTTGCTGATGCATTAGAGAATGTCGAAGCGATATGGGTAGAATGTCCCGCAGGGGCGGGATATGAGGTAAAACATTCCGCTTTGGCTAAAAAGTACATCGTGAACAAAAGGTAAATTTTATGCGTATTGTAGCAGCAATGTCCGGAGGGGTGGATTCAAGCGTCGCGGCGTATGAACTTAAAAAACAGGGGCATGATGTTATCGGAATAACGATAAAGACATGGCCCAAGGAAGAATGCGGCGCCGAAGGTGGGAAACTCTGCTGTTCTCTGGACGCAATAAAATTTGCGCGTAGCGTTGCCGAAGACTTGAGGATACCATATTATGTCATTGACCTCTCAAAAGAGTTTGCCGAAAGTGTGCAAAAGTATTTTGTGGACGAATATGCCCGCGGCAGAACTCCAAGCCCCTGTATTTACTGTAACAGCCGGATAAAATTCGGACGTCTTTTTGAGAAGGCCCGGGAACTCGGCGCTGAAAAAATTGCTACGGGACATTACGCGCGTATCATGAGATCCGGGAGCACGTACCGTCTCGTAGAAGCGGAAGATTTAAGGGCGGATCAGTCATACTTTTTATATGATATTTCCAGACAGATGCTCCCATTCATTGAATTCCCGGTCGGAACATTTACGAAGAAAACAGTAAGGAGCATCGCCCAGGAACAACTTTTCATGTCCGCGGACAGGCAATCGAGCCAGGATATCTGTTTTGTATCCGGAACCGGAGGTTACAGAAAATATCTGACAAAGCTTGGAGTTAAAGCTTTTGCGCCCGGTAAAATGCTGGATGTAACCGGAAAGGCCGTGGGAGAACATAAAGGGATCGCGTTTTATACCGTTGGTCAGCGCCGTCATATCGGAGTGTCAGGTCCGGATCCGTTGTACGTGCTCAAGATCGACCCGAAAAATAATACGATAACGGTTGGACAACGCGCCCATGCTATGAAAAGTAAGATACGGGTGGGGGAGATCAACTGGTTGATGCCGGAGGACCCGGTTACTCGAAAAAAGTTCGGTGTAAGAATACGGCATAAAGGCGACAAGGCAAGCGCGACTGTTTTTCTCGTTCGCGGGGGTAAGGCGGTCGTGGAGTTTGACGAACCCCAGTTTGCGCCCGCTCCCGGCCAGGCGGCCGCATTTTATGACGGTAAAACCCTTGCCGGCGGAGCGTGGATAGAGGAAGTTCTTGGATAAGGTTACTAAAAAAGGTTACTAATTGGGTTACGAAGGTGGTTACTAAGAAGGTTGAATGAAAGAGTTATAAATCGTAACCGATAGTAACCAATTTTAGTAACCTTTAGTAACTGATAGTAACCCTTAGTAGTTTATAGCAACTGGGAGGAACTATTAGGAAAGAATCAAAACAGGGTAATTCTCCGCAAATTTTGGCAGTTTGACAAACCGCTTTTTATAACATATAATCATTTTCCGTCAGGGTCTTAAGGCGGGGTAGCTCAGTTGGTTAGAGCGCACGGCTCATACCCGTGTTGTCGACGGTTCGAGTCCGTCCCCCGCTACCAATTTTTGATTTGCAAAAATTGATAGCGCAATAGAAAATAGAATTCGTAGGGGCGAATAATTATTCGCCCGTACGTCTTTTATTCCCAATTTTGTTATTCATATAAAGGAGGTAACAATGGATGATTTTCGTTCTCCGGATGACCTTTTTAAAAATGAGGCGAAAAAAATGAAGGAGCTTGGGAAAACCTATGCAAGGTATATTCCTCTCGTGGTCGCGGTAATCGTAGTTCTTTTGGCGATTCAGGGGACGGTTTACTCCATAGGTCCTGATGAGGTCGGTATCATCCAGCGGTTTGGGCGGTATGTTCGCACGACAGAACCCGGTCTTCACGGGAAATTACCGTTCGGGATAGAGAAAGTAACGCCGATCAAGGTAAAAAAGATATTTAAAGAAGAATTCGGGTTCAGGACCGCACGCCCGGGGGTGAGGAGTGTTTATGCTTCACGGCAGTATTTTGAAGAATCTCTCATGCTCACGGGAGACCTCAACATTCTGGATGTGAGGTGGATCGTGCAGTTCCGTGTCAACGATCCGGCCAAACTCATGTTCAAAACCAGAGATCCTGTCGGGAATGTTCGGGCAATGTCGGAAGTAGTCATGCGGCGTCTCTGCGGGGACTATACGGTGGACGAGGTTCTCACCACAAAAAGAGAAGAGATAGCTCATCTGGCGCAGGTGGAACTACAGAAATTGCTCGACACATATGAAACGGGCATTGACGTGATTACCGTGAAACTGCTGGACGTGAATCCTCCGGACGAAGTAAAGCCGGCATTTAACGAAGTCAACGAAGCCAAACAGGAACGTGAGCGCATGATAAACGAGGCCTGGGAGGCATACAATAAAGCCATACCGCAGGCCAGAGGCGAGGCCGTTCGCACTATCAACCAGGCCGAGGGGTATGCTCTTGATAAGGTCAATCGCGCCAAGGGCGAGGCGGAAAGATTTCTCGTTACGTGGCAGGAATACAAGAAGGCGCCTAAAATAACACAGAAACGGCTTTATCTGGAGACAATGGCTAATGTTTTGCCCAATGCCGAAAAAAAATATGTGATTGATCCGCAGCAGGGTTCAATATTGCCGCTTCTTCGGCTTGACACAAAGGGAGGCGAGGCAAAATGAAGACGTTTTTAAAGATATCCACAGTTTGTGTTGTCCTGTTAGTGGCCATGTTTTTGACGGGTGTGGCGTATATCGTTCCGGAAACTGTTCAGGTGGTTATAACCCAATTCGGCAGGCCCATCGGAAGTCCGGTGACGGACGCCGGCCTGCATTTTAAACTGCCGTTGATTCAGCAGGCCCATTATTTTGACAAGAGGTTGCTCGGTTGGGACGGTGACCCGAACCAAATCCCGACACGGGATAAAAAATACATATGGGTTGATACTACCGCGCGGTGGAAGATTGATGATGCGCTGAAATTTTTACAGTCCGTAGGGACGGAAAACAATGCGCACGCGCGGTTGGATGATATAATAAATTCTGCTACCAGAGACGTGGTCACGCGGCATCTTCTGGTTGAAACCATCAGGGATTCTAACGGCATTCTTGATCGTCAGAGCCCCTCCGGAGAACCCATTACCCTTGCCGAAGAGGCTCTGGAAAGGGTAACGGTCGGACGGCATGAGCTGGAAAAAGAAATACTGGAGAGGGCGAAGGTTCTTGCCCCGCAGTATGGCATTGACCTTGTGGATGTCCGCATAAAACGTATAAATTACGTTCAGGAAGTCCGGGAAAAGGTTTATGAGCGCATGATATCCGAACGAAAGCGGGCCGCCGAAAAATATCGCTCCGAGGGAATGGGGAAAAGCGCCGAGATCAAAGGACAGCGCGAAAAGGAGATGAAACTTATTACATCGCAGGCATATCGGAAAGCGCAGGGGTTGCGCGGCACCGCCGATGCCGAAGCCGTAGGTGTTTATGCAGAAGCGTATAATAATGATCCGGAATTTTACTCCTTTTTGAAGACACTGGAGACATATGAGGCAACCGTTGATGGGAACACAACAGTGATACTTACTACCGACGGTGATTACTATAAGTATCTGAAGAAGCTTGGATAAGTCCTTTGACCGGTGAAAAAAGGAGGGCGAAATGGTAAAGAAGAAAAAACTTAAGAAAGTATCCATGCAGCAGGCGCAGAAATTTAAGATCAAGAACCGGGCGGGTTATGCTGTGATCTGCAAAAACAATCTCACCGAAGGCAGAACAGAAACTCAGGCCCTTGCAAGGATGAACAAGGCGCTCAAGCGCATGGGCTATACGTTAGGATAGAGCAAAAAAATCCTAAATACTAAATCCGAAATACTAAACAAATAACAATGATGCAAATCTCAAATTCCAACCTGTTTCCATATAGCCTGTACTCGAAATATCCTGATTTGGGATTTAAAACATTGGAAAATTAGGATTTGTTTAGGATTTAGAGATTCGGATTTAGTATTTTAGTGGTGGGGGTGAACGATGATGCTGAACGCGGCGGTAATGTTCCCGGTCTTTATAATTGTTATCGTTGCGCATGAATTGGCGCACGGCTATGTCGCATATATGCTCGGAGATACGACCGCGAAAGACGCCGGACGTTTGACAATAAACCCTTTAGCTCATATGGATCCGGTAGGGACGGTTGCTTTACCGGTGATGCTCTTCTTGATGCGGTCGCCCGTGATATTTGGATGGGCAAAACCCGTTCCGGTAAACCCACATAATTTTGCCGATCCACGAAAAGGAATGTTTCTCACAAGTCTCGCCGGGCCGATGGCGAATTTTTTCCTCGCGATTCTGTTTGCTTTACTTCTTAAGACAGGGCTGTTCCCGCAGTATTCCGTGGGATGGACCCTTCTCGCCGCCGGGGTGTTGATCAGTACGATACTGGGTGTGTTTAATCTGCTTCCAATACCTCCACTTGACGGCGCGAATATCGTTGCCACCCTGCTGCCACCTCACGCGGCGTTTCGATTCATGAGATTAGAGCGTTACGGATTTATTATTTTGATAGGGCTGCTGTATCTGGGTCTTTTTGACAGAATCATTTTACCGTTTTCGTGGGGACTGATCCGGTTGCTCTTGCGATGACGGGGAAGGAAATAACCAATCCTTCGGCTGTGCTCCCCTCGACTGCGCTCCCCTCGGCTTCGCTCGGGGCAGGCAGGATGGTTCGAAGGATGGTGAGCGAA
>JBDRNI010000117.1:0-2708 GCA_043811335.1 Candidatus Omnitrophota bacterium
CGTTCGCGGGATCCTACTTGCCACGGAAAAATACAACAGCAGTGAACCCATTAATCTCGGGGCGGGTTTTGAGATATCAATAAGGGAACTGGTGCGGCTTATAGCGGAACTGACGGATTTCAGGGGCAAGTTCATGTGGGACAGAACGAAGCCGGACGGCCAGCCACGGAGAATGCTGGATACGGCAAAGGCCTTAAAAGAGTTCGGATTTAAAGCCAGTATAAATCTAGAGGACGGAATAAAAAAGACTGTAGACTTCTATAAACGGAGTACCGTCCGGAAAAGAGCTTGTTCATGATAACGGAAATGGTAATAACACCGAACAAAAAACTGTTTAATATCGGTCTCAAGGAATTGTGGGAATACAGGGAACTGGCTTATTTTTTCGTGTGGCGTGACGTAAAAGTTCGTTATAAACAGGCGGTTATAGGGGTTCTCTGGGCCATTTTGCAGCCATTTATCACGATGGTGATCTTCACGGTTTTTTTCGGTCGTCTTGCCAAGATGCCATCCGACGGCATTCCGTATCCGATATTTGTTTACGTGGGTCTCCTCCTGTGGCGGTATTTCTCTTTTGGGCTTACACATGCCAGCGGGAGCATGGTAGCCAATGCGAATATGATCCAGAAGATATATTTTCCACGTCTCGTTTTGCCTATTTCTTCATCCCTGATCGGCATTGTGGATTTTTTTGTCGCTTCGATCATACTTATCGGACTTATGGCTTATTATCATTATGCGCCCAGTCTGATGGGTATTTTGATGCTTCCCGTGTTGCTTTTTGCGACCTTTATGGCTTCTGTAGGATTCGGTTGTTTTCTCGCGGCACTGAATGTTAAGTACAGGGATGTGCGTTTTATTGTGCCTTTTTTTATCCAGATATTGATGTATCTTACGCCAGTTATCTATCCCGTGAGCATATTGGGGGAAAAGTGGCGGTGGCTTTTGATGCTGAACCCGATGACCGGGATCATCGAAACGGCCAGAGGCACGATCCTCGGCACAAGTCCCGTTGATTGGCACTTATTGTTCGTGTCAATAGCTATGAGCATGATCTTGTTCGCGGTTGGAATAATCTATTTCAGGAAAACGTAAAGATTTTTTGCGGATGTGATCTAATGAAAAAAATGTCAGATACTATTATCAGAGTAAAGAACATATCTAAAAAGTACAGGATAAGGCATCAACAGGCGCATTATTTTGCGCTGAGAGATGTTCTTGCTCGTTGCCTGAAAAAACCTTTTGAATTTTTCAAAAAGAAGAACCTTAACAATTCAAGGGAGGATTTCTGGGCGCTCAAGAACGTATCCTTTGATGTTAAAGAAGGCGAGGTGGTAGGTGTCATAGGCAGAAATGGCAGCGGCAAGACCACGCTTTTAAAGATGCTTTCCAGAATAACCTATCCGACAGAAGGCGAAATTCGTTTGCGCGGCAGAGTCGGGAGTTTACTTGAAGTCGGCACCGGGTTTCATATGGAGCTTTCAGGCAGAGAGAACATATATCTCAACGGCTCCATCGTGGGAATGAAAAAACGCGAGATAGACAAGAAATTTGACGAGATCGTTGAATTTTCCGGAGTGGAAAAATTTCTTGATACACCTGTTAAACGGTATTCCAGCGGCATGCATATACGACTTGCCTTTTCGGTAGCCGCGCATCTGGAGCCGGAAATACTTCTCGTGGACGAGGTTCTTGCGGTGGGAGACGTTCAGTTCCAGCAAAAATGTCTCGGAAAAATGAAAGACGTGTCAAAAAGCGGCCGAACGATATTGTTTGTAAGTCATAACATGGCAGCTATAAGGAAGTTATGTAAGAGAACGATCCTGCTTGATCACGGACAAAAGATTATGGATGCGGATAGCGAAACAGTCATCTCCGGGTATCTTGACCGGAATTTTCCTCAGGAAGGCAGGATTCTCGGCAAGGAGTTGGATAACAGAGTGGAAACTGCCAGAGGATGGGGCGGACGGCCTTCAGTGCGGTTAAGCGAAGTTTGTCTGATGGATAGTGAAGGCAATATGCGCAGCCGTTTCCGATCAGATGAAAGTATTGTGGTGCGCATGTCCTACGAATGCCTGTGTGATGTGCGTAATCTGCAGATAAGCGTACATGTGGTAAATGAAGAAAACGAGCCTATCATGGTAACGCAGAATATAGACGATCCGGGAGAACTGGGGTTGTATCAACGTCCCCTGGGTGATTACCACTCTTCGTTTGTTATACCGCCTGATATTTTCGGTGAAAAGAGTTTCTATATTTCCGTGCTTCTGGTTTATCCCGGCACGGAACATCTGGCGTTCAATAAAATATTAAAGTTTGATGTTGATTTTCAGGGGTACAGCAGCGTACAGGATGGAAAGATAAGCAAATCATTTATACGGCCGCGATTGGCATGGCAAACACAGGCCATAAGCGAAAATATGGGAGTAAAACAATGATAGATGGCAAGAGTATTCTTATAACGGGGGGAACCGGTTCATTCGGAAAAAAGTTTGTGGAATTCGTACTGGGCAAATATAATCCAAAAAAACTTATTATATTCAGTCGAGATGAGTTGAAACAATACGAAATGAAAAAAAACTTCAGCGAGGAAAAACACGAAAATATCAGGTATTTCATAGGTGACATAAGAGAGCCCGACAGATTGCGCCGGGCTTTTGCGGATGTTGACATTGTCATTCACGCAGCTGCCCTTAAAATGATCCCGA
>JBDRNI010000118.1:0-4479 GCA_043811335.1 Candidatus Omnitrophota bacterium
CGATCTCCGACGGAACCATAAATTCGTGCGACACCGTTCCGCCCATGAGCCCCGGATCCGCTTCCACGGCAATATACGGAAGATTACATCTCTTAAATATACGACAGTAGGCATCATACATTGCCTTGTAACTTTTTTCCATGGCCGCGGGATCCGCGTCAAAACTGTATGCGTCTTTCATTATAAATTCGCAACTGCGCACCACACCAAACCGCGGACGGACTTCGTCCCGAAATTTCGTTTGTATCTGAAAAAGACGCACCGGAAGGTCTTTATACGACTGTATCTCTTTTGAAACAATATCAGTTATGATCTCTTCGTGCGTCGGACCTAAAAGCATTTCCTTCCCATGCCGATCCTTGTATTTGATCAAAACTTTTCCCATATCATCATACCGGCCGGTACGTTTCCATAGCTCCGGCGGCTGCAGCGCCGGCATCAGGAGTTCAACCGAGCCCGCCCGAACCATCTCTTCACGAACAATGGCCTCGGCCTTGCGCAGCGCCCTGTAGCCCATCGGCAGGTAGACGTACGCGCCGGCGGTAATGCGCCTGATCAGTCCGGCTCTTATCATGAGTTTATGACTTGCGGCTTCCGCGTCCTGCGGATCTTCTTTCAGCGTGGGTATAAAGGCATTGGACCATCTCATTAATACTCCCTTCTTCTTATCACAAATCAAAAATGCAGGCATTGAAACAAATTCAAATGACAAAGCACAAAATTCAAAATAAATCCAAAATCTCAAATTCAAATAACAAAACTTTTATTTGTGTTTTGGATTTTGTCATTTGTGCTTATTTTGTGCTTTGAATTTTGTCATTTGACATTACTCTGCACTGATCACTAATCACTGATCACTACTCACTGTTCACTATCTTCTCTGCCATCTCCGTCAAAATCTTAACTGCTTCGTCAGCCCGCACGGTTCTCGTAACCTTACCCTTCCGAAAAATAGCTCCCTTGTTATTCGCGCCGAACGCAATACCTATATCGGCGTCCCGGGCTTCGCCAGGACCGTTTACCTCGCATCCCATCACCGCAACAACGAGAGATTTTTCAACCCGCTCCAGCGACTTCCCCAGCTCCTCTGCCACGGCAGCGATGTCCACACGGCAGCGTCCGCATGTCGGACATGATATTATCTCGGGACCGAAATGTCTCACGCCGGCGGATGCGAGTATCCGTCTGGCGGTAGCGACTTCCTCGTCGGGACTGGCGGTCAGAGATACCCTTATCGTATCCCCTATACCGTCCAGAAGAAGAGCGCCTATACCGATGCTTGACTTGACTATTCCCTCGCAGGGAAGACCCGCAGCGGTGACACCCACGTGGAACGGATAATCACATTCACGGGCTATTTTTCTGTACGCTTCAACGGTTTCCCCTACCGATGAAGATTTCAGGGAGATCACGATGTTGTTGAAACGCCTCTTGCGAAAACGTTCCAGATGATTAAGGAGCGCCTCAGGCATGGTTCCTCTCTGCCCATCCGGCCTGCGCGGCAGGGAACCGGAATTCACTCCTATCCGGATGGGAACATTCTTTTCCGATGCGGAAGCTATAATGTCGTCAATGTCCGAAGGGTTTCTAATGTTTCCCGGGTTAATCCTGATCTTATCCGCGCCGCGCGCTACGGCTTCCAGCGCAAGAACATGATCAAAATGTATATCCGCTATGATCGGAATACGCGTACTCTGCTTGATAGACGATATTGCGCGCGCGGATGCCGCGTCTTTTACCGCAACACGAACCAGTTCGCATCCTTTTTCTTCAAGCTGCCGGATCTGATATACTGTCGCGTCAATATCGGCGGTGTCCGTCTTTGTCATGGATTGCACGGATATAGGATATCCCGACCCGATCTTCACCGTGCCGACCGAAACTGTTCTTGTCTTCCTGCGTTGTGCCATTTTATTATGCTTTTTGTTTTTTTGCAGAATCACTTGCCAAAGATACGGATTTTTGCTTCTCTATACCCCTCTTCCCCAGCGGCGTGAATTTAAGCAGATCCTGCCAACTGACGAACAGCATGAAAACAATAAGCAAAACGAGCGCTATCTGTGTTATTGTCTCCTGCGCTTTCACGCTGAGGGGTTTTCCGCGCAGTTTCTCAAGCCCCAGAAATATAATATGACCGCCGTCAAGCACCGGGAACGGCAGAAGATTAAAAATACCCAGCGCCATGCTTATATGCGCGGTTATTACCAAAAGAGGCACCACGCCGAGATGAACAGCTTCTCCCATGAGCCGCGCTATCCCTATGGGCCCGGTCACCGAGGCCCCGAGCGGCAGGGCTCCCGAAACAAGAAGCCATATGCCCTGATATGTCATCCCCGTAAGCGTAAGAAGTTTTTTGCCGCCGTAATATAGTGCTCTCAAAGGATCATAGGAAACCGGAAGTAACTTGCGCGCCGGGGCGATCCCTATCATGTAACGCGTGATCGGCTGACCGAAAATATTCCGTGTCTCTCGGATGTCCGGTTTAACATCTATATTCACCCTCTTTTCCCCCCTCATGACCTCCATGTTCAGGGTGTACCCGCTGACGGGCGAGCGCCGTATCTCTTTCACTACATCTTCCCAATACTTGACTCCTGAGCCGTTTATGGCAAGTATCTGATCTCCTGCCTTCAGTCCGGCCCTGGCCGCCGGATATTCCCGGAGAACCTCACCGATCTCCGTTGAAAGCATGGGCGCGCCGAGCATGAAAACAATACTGAACAGAACAAAAGCGAAAAAATAATTGGTCAGAGAACCGGCCGCGATGATCCAGAAACGATGTCCCACCGGCTTGGATGCCAATTCGTCCTCTTTTCCCGTAACTTCGGAAGGTTCCTCACCCGCCATCTTTACATATCCGCCTAAAGGAAACAGTGAAATCCTGTAATCGGTTCCGCCTTTTTTTACCCCGAACAGGCGCCGGCCGAAACCCAGTGAAAACACTTCAACTTTAACCCCGCATGCTTTCGCCGCGAATAAATGTCCCGCTTCATGCACGATAATGATAATGCTGAAAATGATCACTACGAAAATTATTGTCAGAAACACTTTAGCACCTCCTCAGACGCCCATTTTTCCGAGTTTATAATATCTTCCAATAACGGATCCTCTATTTTCTTATGCCCTGCCATTACTTTCTGCACCGTTCTTATTATATCGCCGAACTTGATCCTGCCGCTCAGGAACAATTTCACGGCCGTCTCATTTGCGCCGTTCAGAACGGCCGGCGCCGTCCCACCTGAACGCAAGGCGCTGAATGCCGCCTCAAGCGCCGGAAAAGCGGCAGTGTCCGGCTCCGAGAACGAAAGATTGCCCAGACCCGAAAAATCCAGTTTTGGAAAATCACTCTTGAGAATATCAGGGAACGACAATGCCCTTAGGATCGGAAACCGCATGTCGGGAAAAAAGAGTCCCGCATTGACGGTTCCGTCCACGAACTCCACCATGGAATGAATGATCGCTTCGGGATGTATAATAACCTTGATCTTGTCGGGAGGTATATCAAAAAGCCACCTCGCTTCTATGACTTCAAGCCCTTTATTCATGAGCGTCGCGGAATCAACGGTTATTTTCCGCCCCATGTTCCACTTGGGATGGGCGAGAACGCGTTCTATGGAAATCTCGTCCGCATCACGGTCCATCCTGTTACCGAGAGGGCCTCCTGAGCCCGTGATATACAGCGTTCTTACGTCCTCTTTTTTTCTGCCCGCAAGACATTGCATGATAGCGCTGTGCTCACTGTCAACCGGCAGGATGCGTGAGGAATTCTTTTCCATGATCTTTTTTATAAGCATGCCCGCGCTGACCACGGGTTCCTTACTCGCAAGGGCCACTGTCTTCCCCGCGGAAAGCGCCGCGATAAGCGGCTTTAGGGCCGCCGTGCCCGAGATAGCCATGAAAACCATGTCGGCTTCTTCGGACGCAGCCAGCTGTTCAACGGCTTCGGCGCCGGCTACGACCCTGGTCTTGGCGGCGATCTTTTTCTTTAGTTCGGGATAGGCGCGTTCATCACTGACCGCTATTATGTCAGGAGCGAACTCCTCTGCCTGTTTAATGAGGGACGAGATATTCGCATTAGCAGAAAGCGCCTTGATCCGGAATTTGTCCGGATAACTCCTGACAACATCCAGAACACTCTTGCCGACAGAACCCGTTGAACCTAAGAGTATGATACTTTTCATGCTTCGTCCCTCTCCCCATCCGGACTACTTCACTGACAAAAAATCCTAAATCCGAATCTCTAAATACTAAACAAATCCTAATTCCTCAATGTTTTAAATCCCAAATCAGAATCTTTCAAGCAAGGGCTATATGAAAATGGTTTAGGATTTGTGACTTGAATCATTGTTGTTTGTTTAGTATTTCGGATTTAGTATTTAGAATTTTGCTCTCTATGCCCTCTGCTCTAAAATCCTTTGACATAAAAATAGAAAACCGGGGCGGTAAAGAGCAGGCTGTCTATAAGATCAAGAAAGCCTC
>JBDRNI010000119.1:0-4355 GCA_043811335.1 Candidatus Omnitrophota bacterium
AGTTGTTGCATTAAAAAGATTATTTTTATTGTTCTGCGGACTGACGGCACAAATTGTTAAGCGGAAACGGATCATGCTTTCCGCTCTGCGGGAGCACTCGCGGACCTTATTCACGTTATTAAACTTATACAGAAGAAAACGATCCTTGACCGTTATCATATTCTTGCAATTCCGGGAGGATTTACATACGGGGACGATATCTCCAGCGGAAAAATATTGTCTAATGAACTTAAATTTCATTTGGGTAAGCATTTATTCCGCTTTGCATCAAAAGGGAAACTCATAATAGGAATATGTAACGGTTTTCAGGTTCTCGTAAAAATGGGGCTCTTGCCGGATACTCTCGGACAACATAAACATGCTATTGAAGCGACGCTGAATCTGAACGATTCCGGAATGTTTATCGATCGGTGGGTTTATCTCTCCCGAAAACAGGGTAAGGAAACTGCCCCGCGTAAAACGGCCTGTGTTTGGACAAAAGATCTGCCGGATGTCATATATGTTCCCATCGCTCATGCCGAGGGGAAATTTATAACCAAAAACACCCGGGTGCTTAAATCGTTGCGCGAAAACGGACAGATAGTTTTTCGTTATTCCGACAAGACCGGAAATATTTGTGACAAAACCATTAATCCCAACGGCTCTGTTTACAATATCGCCGGCATTTGTGACGTAAGCGGAAGAATCCTGGGCATGATGCCTCATCCCGAACGGCACATATCATATCTGCAACATCCTAACTGGAGGAGGGTTCCCAAAAACAGGGCAAATATGGGGATAGGCTTGAAACTTTTTAAAAACGGCGTGAAATTCGCGCGGGAAAATTTATAAAAAAGGGAGGCAAGACGTGGGTGCAAAAAAGAAAAATACGATTCCAAACCAGTTTTATCTGGAGGATCCCTGGCGTGTATTCCGGATAATGAGCGAGTTTGTCGATGGATTTGAAACCCTGAGAGGTATCGGGAAAGCTGTAAGCATATTCGGGTCGGCACAATTGAAACCGGATCATAAATATTGTGTCATGGCCGAACGGACGGCCGCGCTTTTTGTGCGGAATGGCTATGCCGTAATAACGGGCGGGGGAAATGGGATCATGGAAGCCGCTAATAAAGGGGCAAAACAAGCAAAAGGTGTCTCGGTAGGGCTTAACATCATGATACCTCTGGAGCAAAAAGTAAATAAACATGTAACATTGCCGCTTGAATTTCGTTATTTTTTTGTGCGCAAACTCATGTTCGCAAAATACAGTAAAGCGTTCGTGGTCTTTCCGGGAGGACTTGGGACCATGGACGAATTTTTTGAAATATCAACTTTAATACAGACCGGCAGAATAACCGCGATCCCTGTTATTCTTGTGGGAAAAAAATATTGGAAGGGCCTTCTGACCTGGATAGATGAAACATGTCTGATGGAAAAAACTATCGCGAAAGAAGACCTGAACATATTTACCGTAACCGACGATATATCCGAAATAACCGGCATAGTGGATCGTTTTTATGCGAAAAATGGGGAATGTTGAAATGGACGGCACAAAAGAAGAAAAACGGGAATTTCAACGGATAGACCTCGCGACCCCGTTGACCCTGAAAATACTTTGCGGGGAACATTTTAGATCGCGGAACGGCGTGATTGCACGCAATGTCGGAGCCGGTGGCCTGCTTTTCAGAACAGCCGTGGAATCGTCCGTCCCGGCGATATCCTGCATTGTCTGGATAGAACAAAGCGCTGAGCTGTCCGAAATATGCGCGCCCATAGAAAACGATCTCATGTTCCGAACAGGCGGCCTCGTCGGCAGGGTTGTCAGGATCGCAGAAGGGGAACCTGACATATCATATGATATTGCGGTTCGTTTTGTCCGAAAAGAAGAGATGACAAAAGAGGAAATTCTGGCGCTGCCGGCCGAAAAAAACTGACCGGAAAACAATAGGGGGCTCAGATGGAAATGTTAAAAAGTTTTTTTACGGGAATACTGGTAATAATCGCTTCGTTTTTGCTGTTTGGCCTTATTCTTTTTACGTGGCCGGTGCTTGTAGGCATAAGCTCATTGTTTCTTTCTTTCCTGGCGATCATTTTTTTTATCGTGGCCGTTTTTTACATAATCGCCCTTGTCGGTTATATTGCCCGGCAATTTCTCAAGAAATAACAACGGGGAGAAGAAATGGATTCGGAAATATACGAAAAATACATGGCTGCAAAAGAAGAAGATTTTGAGTCATTGTGCAAAAAATGCGGCGAATGCTGCGGCGTATCGGACGATCCGTGTTCCCGTCTTCTGGCTACCGAGGGCGGAACGCACGCATGTAATGACTATTATGAACGTCTCGGCGCGCAGAAGACAGCTTCCGGAAAAACTTTTACCTGTGTGACGATACGCGAACATATCGCCGCGCGAAGTGTCAGACCGATGTGTGCTTATAAAAATCTGTGTTAAATAAAAGGGATCTGTATAACCATGTCAAAAAACAGAGTTTCTGTTACGAGAAAAGAGATCTTTGATTACCATCTTGGAGGTAAGATCGGTTTGGCAGTTTTAAAAAAACTGGTTGATCAGAAAGATCTCAGCATGGCTTATACTCCGGGGGTCGCAGAGATCTGCAAGACGATCGAAACGGCGCCTGAGAAAGCTTATTCACTGACGTCAAAGGGGCATGTCGTAGCCATCGTGACGGACGGCACCGCCGTGCTGGGCCTCGGGAATATCGGCGCCAGGGCATCCATACCCGTCATGGAAGGAAAAGCCGTGCTTTTCAAGGCCTTCGCGGATGTTGACGCCTGGCCGGTTCCGTTGGAAGGCGTCTGTGATCAAAAAGGGCATACGGATGTCGACCGGTTTACGGATACCGTAATAAAAATAGCGGGCAGGTACGGAGGCATCAATCTGGAAGATATCGCAGCGCCGGCATGTTTTGAGATAGAGGATCGCCTGGACGCCGCTCTGGATATTCCGGTATTTCATGACGACCAGTGGGGAACGGCGATCATTACTCTGGCGGCACTGAAAAATTACTGTATTCTTTCCGGCAAAAAACCGGAAAACCTTTCCGTGGTCATAAACGGGGCGGGCGCCGCGGGTCTCCGTATCGCCGAAATGATCAAGGCCGACGGCGTCATCAATTGCGTCCTGTGCGACTCCAAAGGCGTTATTCACGAGGAAAGAACGGATATCAGCCGGTATAAAAGAGCGCATGCGGTCCGTTCCTCCAGGCATTCACTTGAAGAAGTCATGGCCGGCGCGAATGTCTTCATCGGGGTATCCGCCGCGAAATGCGTCACACCGGAAATGGTGTGTTCAATGGCGGATTATCCGGCTATTTTTGCCATGGCTAATCCTGACCCTGAAATAGCGCCGGCACTTGTCGCCGCATGCATGAAGAAACGAAAATACGTCATGGCAACCGGCAGGTCGGATTATCCTAACCAGATAAACAAGGTTCTGGGCTGTCCGTTTATATTTCGCGGCGCTCTTGATGTGCGGGCCAGCAAGATCACCATGAACATGAAAAAAGCCGCGTCAGAAGCTCTGGCTTCTCTTGCGCGAGAAAAAAACATACCCGAGGAAGTTCGGAAGGCGTATAAAAAAGATTTCGTATTCGGATCGGACTATCTTATCCCTACACCGTTTGACCCGCGTATTCTGGAATGGGAATCCGCCGCGGTCGCGAAAGCGGCTATTGATGATGGTGTGGCTGCTCTTGCAGATGTTCCGTCTTACTGAATCACTATGGAAACTTGGACGTTAAGATTCAATGGTGAGCAAGCGAAGCGCGCCGAACCATAAAACAAAAAACCCCCGTTAAATAACGGGGGTTTTTTGTTTGTTAGGCGGGCACAAGGCCCGCCCCTACGACTTTTAGAGTCTGACCACGTCCGTAGCCTCTTCTCCCTTGGGCCCTTTTTTGATCTCGAACTCTACCTGTTGTCCTTCTTCCAGAGTCCGGTAACCTTCGCCCTGAATCGCGCTGTGATGCACAAAGACATCTTTGCCCGACTCAGGAGTGATAAACCCGTATCCTTTTGCGTTATTGAACCATTTAACTACTCCCTTTGCCATCGAACCGTACCTCCTTTTTTCCAGTCACCGAATGCAGAAACAGAAAAACCACAAGAAGGAACAATACTCCATTTCTTGTGGCCTTGTATTTCCCATTTCTACATTCACATCTCTCTTGTTCATAACCATATATCTTACGTGCCATTAAGTCTACACGATTTTCCCCAAATGTCAAGCATTAGTAAGATAAAAGGCGAAAGCCGAAAGATCAAGTCAAAACGCCCTTATTCCAGCCCAAGGACCAGCACAATCCCA
The DNA here is from genome assembly GCA_043811335.1 of Candidatus Omnitrophota bacterium. Taxonomy (GTDB): domain Bacteria; phylum Omnitrophota; class Gorgyraeia; order Tantalellales; family Tantalellaceae; genus CAZGOZ01. The sequence goes on from JBDRNI010000119.1 coordinate 4,307, forward strand.
AACCAGAAGGGAGCCATACCCCAGGGGACATGTCATTTGGGGACACCCC
>JBDRNI010000120.1:0-4823 GCA_043811335.1 Candidatus Omnitrophota bacterium
GTAAGGCGGAGCATTATCAAGACCAGATCTTTATCCGTATAGGGCAATAACCGGAAGAATGATCTTTTAAGGGACGCTGAAAAATTCTCGGTCAGCCTGTTAAAGGTGCCTTACTTTTACTTGAGGTCACAAATTGTGACCTCAAGTGCCCTGCTTTTGTGTTGATGTAGTATAATATGTGGCAGATGGATTCCCGCTTGCGCCCCTCGGCTTTGCCCCCCTCGGCTTTGCTCCCCTCGACCTTGCTCGGGGCAGGCGGGGCAGGCGGGACAGGCGGGGATGACAGACAAGGCGTCTGGTAGATATGAAGTGATATTTGTCCTATGAAAGGGGGGTAATATATGTCAGAGAAGAAAAAATTTAATGAAGTAGAAACGGTTCACAAGTTAGCCGTTTTTAAGGGTAAACAGATAAGAAGAACTATTCATGATGACGAATGGTGGTTTTCGGTAATTGACGTATGCGGGGTTTTGACCGAAAGTCCTGATTCTGGAGCATATTGGAGGAAACTAAAGCAAAGGCTTAAAAAGGAAGGAAGCGAGGTCGTGACGTTTTGTCACGATCTGAAATTAGAGGCGTCTGATGGAAAGAAATATAAAACGGATTGTGCTAATACAGAGGGTATTTGACATCATCGGGGACATGTCATTTGGGGACACCCCTGAGCACGAAAATTCATCGGTTTTCGCAGTTTTCCTTCGTAATCACTTTCCAGATGGATCCCCGCTTGCGCGGGAATGACAGACGAGGCGGGGATGACAGGAGAGAGGGACAAATGACTATAATTATCGGTGGCGGGCCGGCGGGGATGATGGCGGCTATAAGCGCATCTTCCGGGCAGGGCGGCGTTACTCTTATTGAAAAGAACGAGTATCTCGGCAGAAAGCTTCTTTTAACGGGCGGCGGGCGGTGCAATATGACGAACGCGTGCGCGGGGGAAGAACTGGTGCGGCATTTTTCCCGGACGGGCAGTTTTTTGAGGGATGCGTTTAATGCGTTTGATAATAACGATCTTATAGCGTTTTTGGATGAGAGAGGGCTCAAGACCAAAACAGAAGAGAACGGCCGGGTGTTCTCCGCAACGGATAAGGCATCAAGCGTTCTGGATCTTCTGGAAGCGGAAATGCGGAAGCTGAACGTAAAAGTTCTAACCAAGACACGCGTTAAAGAAGTCGTCGTATCGCACGGCGCGGTGAAAGGTGTTTTATGTGAAGACGGCGCGCTTATTAACGCGGATAAAGTTATCGTCGCGACCGGCGGCGTTTCATACGGGGCAACGGGGTCTACGGGCGATGGGATAAAGATGGCCGAGAAGCTGGGCCACGCGATCGTGCCTTTAAAACCCGGGCTGGTGCCGTTAGACCTGGCGAGCTCGCTTCCCGAAAAATTAGAGGGCATATCTCTTGACGGCGTGAAACTTATTTTGAAAACCGATAAGAAAAAAATAACCTCCGAAAGAGGCGCCCTCATCTTCACAAAAAACGGGATATCAGGGCCTGTAACGCTTTCGGCGAGTTCGCAAGTGGTGGACTGGCTCGGTGAAGGCAAAAAGGTTTCCGTTGAAATTGATATCCTGCCGCTTTTTAACCCAAAAGAAACAGACCTGATGCTGATAAAAAAGATCACGGCCTCCCCCGGAAAAGACCTTAAGCAGATCTTAAAAGAGTTCGTGCCCCTGCGCCTTAATACGCTTCTTTTAGAGCTTGCCAACATCCCGCAGGACAAAAGAGCCAACCAGGTAACCGCCGGCGAAAGAAAAGCGCTCACCGCGCTTCTAAAAGGTTTAAAGTTCGCCGTCGCGGATACCGTTTCCATAGAAAAAGCACAGATAACCCGCGGCGGTGTATCCGTAAAAGAGATAGACCCTAAAACCATGCAGTCAAAAAAAGTAAAAGGCCTGTATTTTGCCGGTGAGATGATAGACGTTGACGGCACCTGCGGCGGGTTTAATTTGCAGGCGGCGTTTTCCACGGGACGCCTCGCGGGGCGGATGGATTCCCGCCCCCCGCGGGAATAACAGGCAGTCATAACACGTTATAAACAAAGAGTTAAGGGAAAGCGGGTTTGAGGAAGATTATGATTGACAAGTTCACAAAATTAGTATACAATAAAGCAAGTTTGAGTTTTCGTTTTGCGAGTCACGGGAGTTCTGAAGCCACAAGGTTAAGAAATCTTAGCCCTGTGGTTTTTTATTTATAGAAAGTATTATGTCAAATCAAAAAAGACGGAAAAATGTAAGAAATATCGCCATCATAGCGCATGTTGATCATGGCAAGACCACGCTTGTTGACGCGCTCTTGAAATATACCGGTGCCTATGATTTCAAAGATGGCGAGACGACTATAATGGATTCTAATCCCCTGGAAAAAGAGCGGGGGATAACCATTCTGTCAAAGAACGCTTCTCTTGAATACAAGGGAGTGCAAATTAATATTGTTGATACTCCGGGGCACGCGGATTTCGGCAGTGAAGTTGAACGGATCCTTAAGATGGTTGACGGCGTTCTTCTTCTGGTGGATGCGTTTGAAGGACCGATGCCTCAGACAAAATTCGTTCTTAAAAAATCGCTTGAGCTTCATCTTAAACCGATACTTGTTATCAACAAGATTGACCGGCCCCCATGTGCGGCCTGATGAAGTCGCCGACATGACGTTTGATCTTTTCTGCGAGCTGAATGCCACGGAAGAGCAGCTTGATTTCCCCATAGTTTACGCTTCGGCCAAAGACGGTTACGCCACTCTTGATCTTGATGAGCCGCGCGAATCGGTTAAACCGCTTTTAGAAACTATCCTGCACAGGGTGCTGCCCCCGATCGCCGATCCTGAGCGTCCTTTTCAAATGCAGGTCACGATGCTTGATTATGATTCATATACAGGGCTTATTGCAATAGGGCGTGTTTTTCACGGCTCTATTCGTGTGGGCGACCCCGTGGCCCTTGTTAAGCTTAATGGCAATATTGTCCGGTCAAAAGTGACCAAGATAATGAAATACCGCGGTCTGGTCAGGCAGGAGTGTACCGAAGCGACAGCCGGTGATATAATACTGATCTCGGGTATACCCGACGTACAGGTAGGCGAAACCCTGACGTGTATTGATGAGCCCAAAGCGCTACCGACCATAAAAATAGACGAACCGACCATCTCCATGAATTTTTCGCATAACACGAGTCCTTTTGCGGGAAAAGACGGTGGCCGGTTCTTAACGTCGCGGCATATACGAGAACGGCTTGCACATGAAGCGATGATAAATGTAGGCATAAAGGTTGAAGAAGTTGAAGGCGGGGAACGGTTCAAGGTTTCAGGCAGAGGTGAATTGCACCTGGCGATCCTGATAGAAACAATGCGCCGTGAGGGATACGAAATGGAAGTATCGCGCCCGCAGGTGATATTAAAGAAAATGGACAAAGAGATACTTGAGCCGGTAGAAGAAGTGGTCATTGAGGTAGACACGGAATACCAGGGCGCTGTAATGCAGGTGCTCGGCGCGCGAAAAGCAGAGGTCAGAAACCTCTCAAAGACATCGTCGGGAACCAGCAGAATGGAATTCGTTATCGCATCACGAGCGTTGATCGGGTTCAGAAGCGATTTTCTGGTGATGACGCGCGGAACCGGTGTAATGTATCAGAATTTTCTTGAATATCAGACATACAAGGGTGAACTCCCGTCACGTCAGGCGGGTGTCATGGTGTCGCAGGGGCGCGGCAATGCGGTTGCTTACGCGCTCTGTAATCTTCAACCGAGAGGCGAGGTTTTTGTCTCGCCGGGAGATGACCTGTACGAGGGAATGGTTCTGGGAAAAAACAATAAAGGTGTAGACCTTGTCGTGAACGCGCTGAAGGGTAAAAAACTTACCAACATGCGCGCGGCAGGGTCAGATGATGCTATACAGCTTATTCCTCCCAGACAGATGACCCTTGAATTTGCTCTTGAATTCATAGAGAATGATGAGCTTGTAGAGGTCACACCGAAAAACATAAGGATAAGAAAATTCTATTTAGATGAAAATGAGCGGAAAAGATCACAAAAAAAATAAACTACCGCTCGCAAACAAGAAAAGATGAGGTAGTAACATATCATGAATAAAGAAATGAGAACGAAAGAACCAAAAAAGAATGAACCAAGATCTAATGTCACTTTTGACGGGCTGGGTATTGCCCCAAAAATACTTGAAATATTGGATCAGATGAAATTTACTCATCCGACGCCGATACAGTACAAGGCTATTCCCAGAGCGATAGACGGCGTTGATATTATCGGGGTGGCGCAAACCGGCACGGGCCAGACCCTGGCCTTTGCCATACCCATTGTTCAGCGTCTTTCGCGCAACATGGCACGGTGCCTGATACTTGTTCCCACCAGGGAATTGGCCGTGCAGGTAGAAGAGGTCTTTCAGAAGATAGCGCCTTCATTCGGCCTGAGAAGTGTGGTCATAATCGGCGGAGCCGCCATGCATGGCCAGCTAAAGTCCTTAAAAAAGAATCCGCGTATTATCATAGCCACGCCCGGACGTCTGCTTGATCATATAAAGCAGAAAACAATGCGGTTAAACGACGTAGAGGTTCTTGTTCTGGACGAAGCCGACAGAATGTTGGATATGGGCTTTAAACCGGATATAGATCGCATACTTACGTTCATCCCAAAAAACAGGCAGACAATGCTTTTTTCGGCGACGATACCCGGACAAGTCGTGTCAATAGCCACCGCGCACATGAAGCTGCCCGTGCATATTGAGGTTGCGCCGTCAGGCACAACCGCGGAACGCATCGTGCAGGAGTTATTTATCGTAAAAAGAGAAGCCAAGCAACAACTGCTGGGTAAACTGCT
>JBDRNI010000121.1:0-2824 GCA_043811335.1 Candidatus Omnitrophota bacterium
GGGAAATATAATTGTCCATTCCCCGGAAGCTTCCTCCGCCGGAACGGGCGCTGTGAAATCAACGTCTTTCTCGCTGAAAAACACCGGCTTCTCCCCTTCTTCGTCCGGAACGGACGTTCCCGCGTAAACAGCATCAATAAATTGTTCCTTTGAACTCGCTTTTGGCACGATCTCGGCTTCGGATGTGAAATAAACGGTCGGGCCTCCGACGCCCAAGGCTTTTTCATGGCCGGCACCTGGAACAAAACGTCTAAGCATATCATCCAGATGTCTATCCCGGAACAGTATAAAATCACCGTTCCAATGTGTTAAAGACGCTCTCTTAAAGAAAAGAGGGCTGTAATCCGGAGGTTTCACGCACGACGCAGTAGGATAAAAATCTCTCATGACAGGATACTGTATAGCGGTTATCTTTGCCAGACGCCTCCCCGAAAAACGGCCGTCACGCCTTTCACTATACGCCCATGAAAGATCAGTGAACAGAACAAACAAAACAAGTAAATACAAAACTCCGGTGACATAACGCGCCGCACGGCCGGAAAACATCCATCGCGCGTTGGCTAAAAATATCAATGCAAGAACGCCGGATGCTCCGAACCGGATCACATTAATTTTCGGAGAGCAAAAAAACATGAGCATAAAAGCTAAAAAAATAAGAATTGTTACTTTCACACCGGCCGCGCGAGACGAAAACCTCTTCAATATTTCCCTAAAACCATACCCGGCGAGCACTATCAGGAAAAAAGAGACAAAATGGGCAAACCCAAAAGAGTGACGGAGCATATCAAACTTCGGAACATGCTGCGTGAGCAGGCGATACCCCCAGAAATCGTTGCCGGTGCCGAGAAACACGAATACCACCGCGCTGAGAGCGAAAACAGGAATCAGTCCATCTTTCTTCCATCCCATTAAAGCAACAGGGATTAAAAGAAGAGGAATGATCCCGAAGTAAAACGCATGATGATTTGAGTAGAACGGAACGGCCTTTTCCAACAGTATCCTATAATCTCGCAACGCGGCTTTAACTGACGGCTCCTCTCCCATATCTTCCGCGGAAACGGATATTTCTCCTCCCCTCGTGGGAGATACATAATTCGGAAGTTCTATGTGCAAGAACAGGGCCGGAGAGGCCGCAAGCGCCGCGATGACCAACCCGGCAAAAACAACCTTATAACGATTTTTTAAAACCAATAAGACGGACGGAATCTCTTTTACGCGGAATAGCACAATGAAAAAGACAAAAACCGCGGTGCACAATAAAACATAATGTGGCAGGTAATAATTCATGGCTATTCCCAGAAAAATAACGGCCAACACCGCGCCATAAACATCTTTTTTACGAAAAAAACAAATAATCCCGAAAAGTATATACGGAAAAAAGACTATCGTAGCCAAACCGGTCGGCTGTACCAGATTTACTACGAACATTCCTCCGCATGTCAGAGCCAGAAAAGGTAAAAGCGCTGTTTTGAGATCATCGTATAAAAGCATGAACAAGAGCATGCTACCGCTGCAAAAAATAAAAAATTTGGAAATCCAGAACAGATTAAACAGAACATGAGGATCAATCGTGAGAACCTTATTTGCCCAGACGAAAAATACCCATGGCGCACGAAGAAAATTATTGGTGTACAAATAAATCGGTTCTCCTGCGCCCATGTAAGGGTTCCAGCCAAGCGGGATACCCTTCTCAATCCATTCTTTGGTTATGAGCGTCAACCACTCCCGACCTCCGGTATCGTGATAAGCCCCGATACTGCCCCAGATAAAGTCCTTGTTCATGAGGAGAAAACAAATCATGACCAAAGCAGTGGCAACTGTTTCGCCCCATTTTTTCCTGAAAAGATAAACCGGAAGGAGCAAGATGCTCATCATAGCCGCCAGATAAACAAACGTTCCCGAATCACCTGTCATCATTATTCTCCGACGTTACAGTTCGCAGTGTTGTTAGAGCTGAGCTGAGCATAAGCACGAACAGTCCAACCCATGACTCGGCCACCTTGAAGCACAAACATATTAGGTGCCGCCATTCTTTGCCGTTCAAATACCATTGCGATGGCATCCTGAACCACCCTCTTATGCCCTTTTTGGATCCAAGGAGATCATGGATTACTCTCCACCTAAATGAGAAAAAAAGGTTATATTTCAGCACGTCCTTTTTTAATTCGATCTCGGTAGTTCCGAGTGGAACATATGCCAGGCGTTCTTTGCTAAAGGGTCCTCTAGCCAAAGTTCCGCAGGCATTCAGGTTTTCCCAGTTCTTACCAACATTAAGCCTTTTCTCCTCCTTGGCCATCTCATACAGTTTGGTTCCCGGATAGGGGGTAGCATTGTTAAACCTGACATAATCAAGAAATTCCCGCGCCATTTTATACGCCTGCTGTCTATCCTCTTTCGTCTCCGTCGGCAGCCCGAAGATGAATGTTCCCGCCAGACGAAAGCCGTATTTTCTGGCCAACGTCATGGCTTCTATGTTCTTCCTGACCGTCACACCTTTTTTTATAAGCGCCATTAAATTTTCCGAAGCGGTTTCCAGCCCAAAACACAGCAAAACAAAATTTGTCTCTTTAAAACACTTAAGTATGTCATCATTAAGTTCGTCGAGACGGACCTGGCATTCAAATGACGCTTTTTTGTGAAGACCCCTTTGTCGGATAAGATCACATATTGCTTTGGCACGCACTTTATCTATCAAAAAACTGTCGTCCAAAAAAGAGATAACCTTTTGTTCATACCGGGTTATCAAGAGTTCTATATCATCCGTTACTTTTTCCGGGCTTCGAGCGGTATACCTTTTTCCTGTAATACTGCGCTGACTGCAGAA
>JBDRNI010000122.1:0-8746 GCA_043811335.1 Candidatus Omnitrophota bacterium
GCTTCAGCATGTATCTCGGGTTTATATTCGCCATGTTCATGGTATTCCTGATGCGTTTCGGCCCGAAAAGCATGGATTTTACGCCTTTCTGGACGATAATAATGGCCTCTACCTTGATCCTTTTTCTGGGCGCTTATGACGATGTTAAGGGCGCTAATGCCAAAATTAAATTCTCGATCCAGATCCTGGCGTCTCTACTTTTGATCAACGCCGGTCTTGTAATATACTCTATCAATATTCCGTTTTTCGGATCCGTATCGCTGGGGTGGTGGGGAATACCGCTTACGATCTTGTGGCTCGTGGGAATAACCAACGCGATCAATCTTATTGACGGCGTGGACGGTCTTGCCGCGGGGATCGTACTTATTTGTTCTCTGGGGCTCTTTGTTAATTTTCTGGTGATGGGGTCGATATTACCGGCTTTTTTTGCCGTGGCTCTGGCCGGCGCGTGTCTGGGTTTTTTGAGATATAATTTCCCGCCGGCGAAAATATTCATGGGAGACACCGGCAGCATGTTCCTGGGATTTTCGCTTGCGGCGCTTGCTCTATTAACTAACCAGAAAGCCTCTACATCCCTTGCTTTGTTGGTGCCTGTTCTTGGCCTGGGTGTGCCTATCATGGATACTTCCCTTGCCTTTATGAGGCGCGTTAAGCGGCACAGAGACCCTTTTTTGGCCGATAAAGAGCATATTCATCACCGTCTTCTGGCAAAGGGCTTTACCGTGAAACAAGTTATATATATTCTCTGGTCTGTCACGATCTTACTGAATATCATTGCGTGCGTCATAGCGCGTGGCGCATAACTCCGGCGAAACAAGGGAATAATGGATATTTTTCAGTGTTTCAAGTCATGTTTGCACGATGCCGCAGGCCGGAAAAAAGCGGTGGTATGGCTTGATAGATCTACTGAGATATCATTGTTGGCGATGATATTCGTTCTGCCGTTTTCAAAGTCCCTCATAGAGATATTTTTCGGGTGTATGCTGATCTCTTGGATATTGGGACGATATGCGGCCCATGAAGGAAAATTATCTCTCTCTATGTTCATGCCGGTGCGGACAAAGCTTAATTTCCCGATCGTCGCATTTGTCTTGGTGGGATTCCTGTCCACTGCGAAGAGCAATTTTATTTTTCTCAGTCTGGAAGGCCTCTTTTTTAAAATGCTGGAACATGTCGTGATATATTTTATAGTCGTTGAAATTGTTACGGACAGGAAAAAACTGAAAAGGGTAATGATCGCGATTTTTTGTTCCATGGTCCTGATGGCACTGGATGGGCTGTTTCAATTCACAATGGGAAAAGATTTTTTGCGGATGTATCCTCTTTTTCAAGGAAGGATCCAGGCATCTTTTCACAATACGAATGATTTCGCGGCATGGTTGGTAATAATGATACCTTTAGCACTGAGTTTTGCCTGGTTCTGGAAAAACGAATGGCTTGATCTATCCGACGCGCAGGAACACAAGTGGCTGCGAGGGATTATAAAACCGGTGCTATGGATCATAACGGGCGCGTTAATGGTTTGTGTAGCACTGACATATACAAGGGCTGCGTGGATAGCGGTTATTATATCCATAATTTTCCTCGGTATTTTAAAAAGCAGAAAACTGCTCGTGGCAACGATGATCGCGCTCGTGGTTTTATCGTTCGTTATCCCGAGTGCCATGAGAGAACGGGCGATCTCGGTCAAAACTCCCATTGTTATGGTTGTGAGATTTGAAGAGGGGAAAATGAATTTCAGAATGGGATTATGGGTAACGGCCATGAAGATAATCAAGCAGCATCCGTGGGCGGGATGTGGATTGAACAGTTATACGGCAGTTGCGCCGCGTTACGGGATCCCCGAGGCATACTATCCGCACAATTCCTATCTTCACATGGCGGCGGAAATGGGTCTTTTGGGTCTGGGGGCGTTTCTCTGGATGGTTGCCGCGTTGTTCAGGACCGCTCTTACCGGCATCAGGAGGATCGCTGACGGTTTTTATAGCGCTTGTCTGGCGGGTTTTCTGGCAGGTTTTACGGGGTTCCTGATCCATAGCTTTGTTGATACGAATTTTTACGCGCTTCAGTTGGGGATCCTGATGTGGATCGTCATGGGGCTGATAATCGCGGTTCGGAAGTCGGCCTAAGGTGTTGTCACTTTATATGTGACGTAACCTAAAGCAAGGAGCAATTGACAGGCTATCCAGAGAATATATATCCCGTTAACTTTAGGTAATTGCCGGTTGCTATGAATGAACATAAGAATAAACGGGACACTGATCAGATAATATCTCTCCCACACATGTTGTGCAACCGTCATCATTAGAATGAACGATAGGAGATAAAAAAAAGATTGGTTATGAAGAATCTCTCGCCACCTCAAACGTGATACAACGTTAGTATATACAATTACTCCTGAGACGAAAAGACCCAAGCCTGCAAAATTGGATGCGAGACCGTTAAGGGAATGCATTATCCTGGGAATGATTCCGCAGCAAAAGCATGGATGGTAAACTATAGGCCCTAAAAAATAAAAGGGGATAGCCAGAAGAATAACAGTCAAATAAAGTTTTTTGCGATGTGCATTAAGCTTAATTATCGCAAAGGCAAAATAATAAAATCCGGTAAACACCAGAAAGAAAATGATTTGCCGAATATTGAATACGATGCTATGGAAATCGGGAGACTGCTCTTGAACTCCCGGTGGTATTATGCCGCCCCAATAGAGGAATAACAGGGATATTGACGCTATTGATAAAAATGGCGGAAGTGCTTCCTGAAAAGTTTTGACTATCATGGTTTTCCGGGAACCTCCTGAAAGCAAATTTCTGCTGATCGTATAAAGAATAAATCCGGCTGGGATGAAAATGAATCTCGAATTAGCCCATACAGCCAGCATGGAGAAAAAACTGCCCCAAAGAATATTTTTCCTGTTTTCAGGCGCATTTAAAAAATACTTACAGGATATCAATCCAAAAAAAAGACCCGGCATTTCCCAGTGCAGCGTGACAGAGAGCAGAAGATAATACGGCTGCGTCAGTAAAAGCAGGGTCAATAGATAAGCCGGAGCAATTTTTTCGTGCCTCAAGATACGGTAAAAGATAACAAGAGTAAAAAAACTTAATAAAAGGGTTACAACCCTATACAGAGGTAGACCACATGCACCCCCTTTCCCGATGAGCCAATATGAATAGGGTATAAACGGAGAAACGGTGTCATAGTATAAGTCAAAGTTTGATTCTTGAAAGACCCCATTGAAGAGCCCGATCGTCCGTAAATGGATCGCTTCATCAATGATCTCGGTGTCATGCGTATTAACAAACGTCAAAACCGCGATCAGAAATAAAAATATGATGCTGAAAAAAAGGATCGTTTTGCGGAGCTCATGTCTGGAATAATTGAAAGATATCGGCATGTGAACGTCCCTATTTACGATAGGCTGTGTTATTCTACCATATTCCCGGATTTTATATAATTACTAAAATCCCAATAAATACCTATTGACATATAATACGTCTGGCGTATAATGTGTTCAATGAATGAACACCATTTAAAAGAAGATATTTTGAAGATCCTCCGCCTTTTGTCCTCAGAGGACAATTTTTCCCAGCGGGATCTCTCCGACCACCTTGGTATTTCTCTCGGGAAGACCAATTACCTGCTTAAGTCCATTGCCCGTAAAGGGTTAATCAAAATTATAGATTTTACCGTGAGAGACCAGAAACTCAAAAGGGTAAAGTATATGCTGACCAAAAAGGGGATAGAAAGGAAAGTGTTTCTTACCCATAGTTATCTCAAGATAAAAGAGCGTGAATACCTTGACTTGAAAAAAGAACTGGAGAAAGTTACCGCCGGCGCTCCGGATGTCATGCAGACTGAAGCTGAAAGAAACATATAACGGAAAGGAACGAAATGAAGGGCATAGTCCTTGCGGGCGGGAAAGCGACACGGCTTTATCCGATCACAAAGGGTGTTTGTAAACAACTGTTACCGGTATATGACAAGCCCCTTATTTATTATTCTCTGTCCGTTTTAATGCTTGCGGGGATAAAAGACATTTTGATGATCTCCACGCCGGAAGATACTCCGCGTTTTAAGGCATTGCTCGGCTCGGGGGAGAAACTGGGAATAAACCTTTCCTATGTCGTGCAGAAGGCCCCGCGCGGCATCGCCGAAGCGTTTATCCTGGGCGAGGATTTTATCGGCAGTGATAATGTCAGCCTGATACTCGGCGATAACATACTGTACGGGTACGATCTGCCTGATCTCTTAAAAAAAGCGGCCTTGCTTAAAAATGGCGCCGTTATTTTCGGGTATTACGTGAAAGATCCGGAGAGGTACGGCGTGATCGACTTTGATGAAAATTTCAATGTTCTATCAATTGAGGAAAAACCCGCAAATCCCAGATCTAACTGGGTAGCGACAGGCCTCTATATTTATGACAATAGCGTGGCGACAATCGCGAAGGAACTCAAGCCTTCCGCAAGGGGGGAGCTGGAGATCACCGATGTGAATAACGTCTATCTCAGGGACGGGCGATTGACGGTAAAGGTTTTGAGCCGCGGCTACGCCTGGCTGGACACAGGGACATACGATTCGCTCATAGATGCTTCGATCTTTATTAAGACCATAGAGGAAAGACAGGGCTTGAAGATCGGGTGTATCGAAGAAGTCGCCTATAGAATGGGATATATAGGCCGAGAGCAATTGAAATCCCTTGCTGGGGAAATAAATACGAGTTATGGGGATTATCTTTTAGGGCTCTTGAAAGAAAGAAAAGTTGCGAAAGGGAGCGTTTTTTGTGAGTAAAAAGATTCTGGTAACAGGCGGGGCGGGATTTATCGGTTCGCATCTTGTTGAAAGGCTCGTCCGCGGCGGACATGAAGTCACCGTAGTCGATAATTTTTCAACCGGTAATCGCGGTAATCTCGCGCGCATAAAGGATCAGATCCGGCTTATTGAGGCGGATGTCAGAAAGTTTGACGCGATCCGCGCCTGTTGCGAAGGAAAAGATATCGTCTTTCACCTGGCGGCTCTGGCGGATATAGTTCCCTCGATCATAAACCCGCGGGGTTATTATTCCGTGAATGTTGGCGGAACAATGAATCTTATTGAGGCGTCAAGGCTGTCAGGGGTTAAGAAATTCGTATATGCGGCTTCGTCTTCCTGTTATGGTATCCCTCCGGACGATTTTTATCCGACATCGGAAGATGCCCCTCTAAATCCAAAATATCCATATGCGCTTACGAAATATCTCGGAGAGACGACTATTTTTCACTGGGGCCAGGTCTATGATGTGCCGGTTGTTTCTCTGCGCCTTTTTAATGTTTACGGGCCGCGCGCGAGAACCGCGGGAACTTACGGCGCGGTATTCGGCGTCTTTCTCGCGCAAAAACTCAAGGGCAAGCCGTTTACCGTTATCGGTGACGGAAACCAATCTCGGGACTTTGTTTATGTAACGGACGTGGCTGAAGCTTTTGTCGCAGCCGGATTTTCCGATAAGGCATCAAACGAGGTTTTTAACATAGGCTCCGGGGCTCCCCAGAGCGTTAATAAACTGGTCTCTTTGCTTGAAGGCGAAAAAGTATACATTCCAAAGAGGCCCGGCGAACCTGAGTGCACTTGGGCAGATATAACAAAGGCCGGATCCATGATTGGATGGGCCCCGGCGGTGCCCTTTGAAAAGGGAGTAGAAAAAGTTCTTGATGAGATAAACTACTGGCACGCTGCGCCGGTTTGGACTCCTGCGACGATCGAGAAGGCCACGCAGGAGTGGTTTAAATACCTGGTAAAGGAGTAAGGATGAAAAATAAAACCATGAGAAAGATAAGGGAAATAAACGATTTGGCAAAGGTTTTGGAAGGCCACAAGAAGAAGGGAAAAAGGATAGTTCAATGCCACGGGGTGTTTGATCTGATCCATCTCGGTCATATCCGACACTTTAACACCGCGATAAAAGAAGGCGATATTCTCGTGGTATCGCTTACGCGGGATAAGCATGTCAAGCGCGGCCCCGGCCGACCGATATTCACCGAGCAGTTACGCGCAGAGGCCCTGGCGTCTCTTGAATCCATTGATTATGTCTGCCTCGCTGATTCTCCCACGGCCATTGAATGCATCAGAAAACTAAAACCCGACATATACGCGAAAGGAGCCGATTACAGGCAGAAAGATAAAGACGTGACCGGTAAGATCTATGAGGAAGAAGAAGCAATAAGATCCGTGGGGGGGAAACTGATATTTACCGATGATATTGCTTTCAGCTCATCCAGCCTGATCAATCATCATCTTGACGCGTATTCTCCGCGGACCATTAAATATTTAAAGGCGATCGCCAAGAGATATCCGGTGGATCTCATAACGGAAAAGCTTCATTCTTTAAGCGACATGAAGGTCTTAGTTATCGGAGACGCGATCATCGATCAGTATCACTATTGCACCCCCATGGGGAAATCCTCAAAAGAGCATCTCATAGCTAATAAGTATGCTTCAGAGGAAATGTTTGCCGGCGGTGTTCTGGCAACGGCAAACAATATAGGAAACATTTGCGAAAAGGTGGATCTTCTGACGATCTTAGGGGAAAAGGGATCTTACGAGGATTTTATCCGCGACCGTTTGGAATCCAACATTACTCCGTTTTTTTTCCGTTGGCCGGGTGCGGGAACGATCGTAAAACGAAGATTCGTGAGCGAGTGGGGAAACCGAAAACTGTTTGAAATTTGTTACATGGAAAATCATGATATCCCGAAGCAGGAAGAAAACAGGATCGTGAAGCGCCTTACAAAAATAGTTGACGGTTATGATCTGGTCGTTGTTTCTGATTTCGGACACGGATTATTAACAAAAAAGATCATTGACCTTGTTTGTTCAAGATCCAAATGTCTGGCCTTGAATGTACAGACAAACAGCGCGAATATCGGGTTTAATCTCGTGACCAAATATCCCCGCGCAGATTGCGTATGTGTTGACGAGATGGAACTCCGTTTCGCCACGCATGACCGATTTGGCGATCTGCGGTCACATGCCAGGAAAGTATACAGCCAGCTTGGATGCAAGTATATTGTCGCTACACGCGGGGCGCACGGATCGTTAAGTTATTCTGAGTCAAGCGGTTTTCATGAAACTCCGGCGTTTGCGTATCAAGTCGTTGACGCGATCGGGGCCGGGGACGCCTTTTTTGCGTTTATTGCGCCGTGTTTTGCCCGAAAAATGCCGCAGGAATTGATCTCTTTCATAGGGAACGCGGTGGGGTCGTTGGCGGTGCAGATCGTATGTAACAGGGAGCCCGTCAGGTCTGTGGATCTTATCAAATTTATTACGAGGTTGCTAAAATGATGAAAAATGCCGAGAGTTATTTTGATGAGTTGAAGGGCATGTTTAACAGTATTGCTGTCACCGACAAGGACAATAAAACATGTCTGTTCAGTGAAGCGATAGACAAATTTACGCGCCTTATCGGCGATAGAACCGGCGCTGGCGGAAAACTTCTATTTATCGGTAACGGCGGAAGCGCCTCTATCGCGAGCCATATAACAGTTGATTTTTGGAAGAACGCCGGTATCCGGGCCCTTGCCTTCAATGATAGCTCTCTCCTGACATGCATCAGCAACGATTACGGGTACAGGCATGTATTTGAGAAACCGATAGACATGTTTGCCGAGGGCGCGGATATCCTGGTGGCGATCAGCAGTTCGGGCCGTTCCGAGAACATATTGCGGGCCGTATCCGCCGCAAGGGGAAAAGGGATGAAGGTTGTTACCTTTTCCGGATTTGACAAAAACAATCCTTTAAGGAACCTGGGAGACATGAATTTTTACGTGCCGAGCGCGAGTTACGGTCATGTGGAGATAACGCATCTTTCTGTTTGTCACTGTGTGGTTGACGCCATCATAGCGGGGAAAAATGGATAAATACGGAATAGACGGGCACAAACTAATGTACCATGTTCAGCGGGTCAATGAATGGCTGGATGGTAAAGAGGTTTATCCCGTGTACATGGAAGTGAGCCTCGCGGGGGCATGCAATCATCGATGCACTTATTGCGGGCTTGATTTCATGGGGTACAAGAGAAGGTCTTTAGATACGTCACTTTTCAAGGAACGCATATCGGAATTAGGTGGATTAGGGCTGAAAAGCATTATGTACGGCGGGGAAGGCGAACCGTTCTTACATCGTGATGCCGCGGAATTAATATGCCATACCGGAAAGTCCGGCATAGACGTGGGAGTGACAACGAACGGAGTGCTGCTTGAAAAAGCGATAACTGACGATATCCTCAGCTATACCGCGTGGATCAAAGTGGGGATTGACGGGGCTACCAGTTCTACGCATTCCGGGATACATCGTTGTGATGCCGGTGATTTTGACCGGATCATCAGAAACATGTCTTATGCCGCGGATCTGAAGAAAAAAAACGGATTTAAATGCACGCTCGGCATGCAGCTTCTGCTCTTGCCGGAGAACCGTCACGAAGTGATCCAACTGGCGGAATTAAGCCGCGATATCGGCATGGATTATCTGGTGGTAAAACCATATTCTCAGCACCTCCAAAGCGAAACGACAAAGTATGGATCTCTTCGTTACAGCGATTATGGATCTCTTGAGAATGAGTTAGCGAAATTTAATACTGATAACTTTGACGTTATTTTCAGAGCAAAAACAATGAAAAAATGGGACGCCAAGGCATGTTCCTACGCGCGTTGTTTTGCCCTTTCTTTCTGGTCTTATATTGACGCAAGGGGGAATGTCTGGGGGTGCAGCGTGT
>JBDRNI010000123.1:0-27411 GCA_043811335.1 Candidatus Omnitrophota bacterium
TTCTGCAGAACAATAGGTATAAACAACAGGGACAACAGGCATTTTATCTTTCACGACATGGAGGAAAGGCCGGAGGTTTATGCCTCTGCCGGCGTGAACATGGATCTTATAAAAAGGTCGCTGGTTTACAAAAGAAGCAATGCGTTGGATCCCAATAAAGTTGTGAAACTAACAGATAGGGTCAGGGGCCGGGATGGAGGACACACCGCGCTGATCCTTAAAGGCCTGTCTTGGGCGTGGGAATATAGTATGAATCCCAGATGGACCAGAGACCCAAGAGAAGTAAGTAAGCGGTATCTACTCCCGTTATGTGAAAAGTTGCTCAAGCCTGGGGACCACATAATCGCCTTTGACGGGGATATAGAATATTGTGACTATCTCATCATGACGGGGAAATATAAGAAAGTGGATCTGGGTATTGACGAGAACGTTGTGATGGGGTCTCGTTTCAGAGAGGAAAGCGGCGGATTGCATCTCTGCGACGGCAAATGGCTATCAACCGATATGTTCAAAGTGGGTTATGAATTCATTGTTCTTGAAAAACTTCCGGATGAACCGTTCCCGGACGCACCGAATTGGCTTAAGAACATGGGGCTCCAGCATTTCGCGTCGGACAGCGCACAACAGACGCCTGCCGAACAATTCAAGAAAAAAATACTGCAGTTCGTCGCGGATATGAGGGATAACCCCGAATATCTGGACACTAAGGAAAAACTTTTAGACATATCCGCCGAGACCGGTTGTCCGTTTGAGGAACGACTGCGTGTTTACTGCGAAATAGCTTTGTCCGAGAGGGACAGGCCTTCTTATTCGCCTGTTCAGCTTCTGATCCTTGACAGTTTTCGTTTGGCGGATTATAAGCTGTGGGCGGAATCGCGTGGAGAGAAATTCGTGGAGGACGTAGATGAGGAATTGTATGAGAAATGGGGATTTTTGAAATGGAAAGATTCCACTCATGCGGCCCTTCTGGAGAGGCACGGGCTCTATCGTTATTTCATGGGTGCGCGGATGAACATAGAACTGTTAAGATGGTCACTTATCGGCCGGCGCAGTATTGACAGGAATATAGATAAGACGATGTCACCCGCTGAGATTTTTAAGGAGTTATCTGTCCGTGTTGAGAGAGGCGCCGCGCTGGTAAGGTTTTTTACCTCCCGGGAGTATGTTGAAAAGTTTTACGGCGTGGATTGGAAAGACCTGGGGCACGGTTTCTATTCCGAGGTGGTGGAAGAGACCCCGAAGGAGATCTTCACGGAGGAGGTCATGCGGATCTTCAGGGAATACCTTGAGGATATTGAGGTGGTTAAAGAAGACCTTGACGCATATCCTTTTCTTTCCGCGGCCTCTGCGGAGATGAGGGAACTCTTTTCGGAAAGCAGAGAGAAAGCTGAAGAAAAAAGAAATGCCGCGAACATCATGTCCCGAAAGATACAACCCCGGCTTTTTAAGGATACCTTGAATTGTATCCAGGCGAAGAGTGATACCCGGAGTTTCGCGTTCGTTCTCGGCACGGGCTGGATAAAGGGGTATGAAGAGGGCAGCCCCAGGCACAAGGCGATCAATCCGCTGGTTACGTCCATAAGAAGGTTCTGCGAGAAGAGAGGCATCCCTTTTAGCGTGGAAGGCGATGCCGCTCATCTCGCGGCAGCCGTTTCCGAAGCGCGAAAAACCGGCAAAAAAGTGGTGGTCCTCGCCGGAAAGAGCGCGGTCATGTCGTCGGAACTCTCGTTGCTGAAAGACGATAAGGATGTCTTCCTTGCCGGCGTGAACGAGGGCACGCTGACTGAGGGCGATTATCCGTATCTCATGGAGCTTCTGATAATGACATTGCGGCTTGCCTTTCATGACGAGATACACCTGCCCATGGAAGCAAATTCCCATATCGTCTACACACGGGAAAAGGGCCTCTTAATATTCAGCATCAGGGACGCCGAGCCCATGGACTACGAAACCCTCAAACCCGTCTGCGATGCCCAAACCTTCGCCTAAGGAGCTATTTTTTGCTTTACGCTTCTTGTTTTACTTGTAACTTCGGGGGACATGTCATTTGGGGACACCCCTGAGCACGGGAATTGGCTGTTTTTTGATATTTTTTGCTTTACGCTTCTTGTTTTACTCGTATACTGTTATTATATATAAGATGGATAACATACATATAGCTGCCATATTTTTGCGGATCGCTGATGCGCTTGAGATACAGGATGCAAACGTCTTCAGGGTTCGCGCTTACAGGAACGCCGCTCAGAACATCACGGCGCTTTCCCGTCAGCTTAAAGAGATATACGCGAAAGACCCGTCAGAGTTGGATGCGCTTGCCGGCATCGGAAAAGATCTTAGAGAGAAGATCATAGAAATGATCAAAACCGGGAAACTCGGATATCATGACGAGCTCATGAAAAAGTTTCCGGACGGGTTTCTTGACATGCTTGATCTTTCCGGACTCGGCCCTAAAAAACTCAAGAAGCTCAGGGACGCGCTTGGCGTGAAAAACGTGGATGACCTGGAGAAGGCCTGCAAAAAAGGTAAGCTTGAGAACATTGAAGGCATGGGCGCGCGGACGCAGGAGAAACTTCTTGAAGCGATAAAACATTTCAGGAAACGCGCCGGGCGGATGCTTCTGCCCGAAGCGGACCGTTACGCGGATGAGATGATCGCTTATCTTTTAGGATCCAAAAGTTTTAAAAAGGCCGTGAAGGCCGGAAGCCTGCGCCGGGGAAAAGAAACGATAGGTGATATTGATATACTTGCCGTTTGCGGCGACGGTAAAGAGGCAATGAAGCGTTTTGTGAGTTATCCCGAAGCCGAAACCGTTATTGCGCACGGCGCGACCAAATCCAGCATTTCCCTTAAAGACGGCCCGCAGATAGATCTGCGTATCGTGGACGATTCCTGTTTCGGCGCGGCGCTTTCTTATTTCACGGGATCCAAACAGCACAACGTGGAAGTCCGCAAGATCGCGAAAAAAATGGGATACAAGGTGAATGAATACGGGGTCTTTTCTGTGCGCGCCGTAAAAAACGCGAAGCCCCTTGCCGCCAGAACGGAAGAGGACCTCTACCACAAACTTAAAATGGAATGGATACCGCCGGAACTTCGCGAGGCGCAAGGTGAGATAAAAGCCGCGCAAGACGGCACTCTGCCGCGGGACCTTATAAAAACAGCGGACATCCGGGGCGACCTGCATACGCACACCACGGCGAGCGACGGCCGGGACACTCTGGAGGATATGGTCCGCGCGGCCAAAGACAGGGGATATGAGTATATAGCCGTGACGGATCATTCTCAGTACGTAAAGATCGCCGGAGGCATGGACGAAAAACGCCTTCTGCGGCATGTTGAAAAAATACGAAAATTATCACAAAAAATTAAAGGTATACATATATTAGCGGGCGTGGAGGTGGATATACTCAGCAAGGGCGAACTTGATCTTGCCGATCACGCCCTGAAAGAGCTTGATATTGTCATAGCGGCCGTTCATTCTTTTTTTACGCTGGATAGAGACAAGCAGACCGCGCGTATTCTGAGAGCCATGGACAACAAGTATGTGAACGGTCTCGCGCATCCGTCCGGTCGGCTCATAACTAAACGTAATGAGATCAAGGTTGATTTTGACAAGATATTTAAAAAAGCCGCGGAGAATAATATTTTTCTTGAAGTGAACACGCACGGCGACCGGATAGATCTTAATGACGCGCGATGCAGAAGAGCGACGGAGTTCGGCGCGCGCCTCGCGATCAATACCGACGCGCACGCGGCTACACAGTTTGATCTCGTTAAATACGGCGTCATCACCGCCCGACGCGGTTGGGTGGAGAAAAAGAACGTGATTAATACATATTCGGCGGGTGAACTTGTGAAAGCGCTGAAACGGTAAGTGGAGAAGCACGTAGGGGCGAATAATTATTCGCCCGTAAAGATTATCTTGTATCGGTGATTTTGGCGTTACTGAGGTTCTGGGGACACGCCTATTGTAGGCTCGCGCAGTAGGGGTGCTATAGGCATGTTCCCAGAATATAATTTTATCTCCTATGGATAAGAATGCGAAGAAGAAGATAGAAGCGCTGCGGCGCGAGATACGCAGGCATAATACGCTTTACTATACGGAAGGCGCGCCCGAGATAGCGGACTCCCGGTATGACGCGCTCGTGCAGGAGCTCAAGGCCCTGGAGAAAAAACATCCCGCGTTCGCCTCGCCCGATTCCCCGACCCGCACCGTCGGCGCTCCGCTTCCCGAAAAATTCAAAAAAGTGCGTCATGCTCCCGCCATGCTGAGCCTGGAAAGCGTGAATGATACGGCAGGCGCGGAACATTTTGACCAGATCTGCCGCAAAGAAACACAAAAAAACGTTGATTACATGTGCGAACCCAAGCTTGACGGCGCCAGCATAGAACTTGTATATGAGAACGGCAGATTTGTTTCCGGATCAACGCGCGGAGACGGCATTACAGGAGAAGACGTAACACTGAACCTTAAGACGGTTGACGCTGTGCCGGCGTGTCTTAAAACGCAAACACCGCCGCGCCGCATCGCCGTGCGCGGCGAAGTCATGATGCATATAAGCGATTTTCAGGAACTTAACAAAAAACAAGCCGCAAAAGGCGAAGACACGTTCGCGAATCCGCGAAACGTGGCGGCCGGATCAATGCGCCAGCTGGATCATCGCGTTACGGCCGGCCGCAAATTGCATGTTTATTGTTACCGCATACTTGATCTTTCCGAAAAAATGCCGCCTACACAGAAAGAAGCGCTGGAACTTTTGAAGCGCCTTGGTTTTAGTGTTTCACCCGGCGCAAAATACTGCCGGGATATAAACGAAGCCGTTTCTTATCACCATGCCATGGAAAAAAAACGGGACATGCTTGATTATGAGATAGATGGGGTGGTGATAAAGATCAACAGTTTGCTTGATCAACAGAAGCTCGGCAAACGCACTACGAACCCGAGATGGGCGGTTGCGTATAAATTTAAAGCGCGCAAGGAGATAACACGAGTAGACAACATAGTCGTGCAGGTGGGGCGCACCGGCGTTCTCACGCCGTTGGCGCTCTTGAAACCGGTTGAGGTCGGCGGCGTAACGGTTTCGCGGGCTACGTTGCACAACATGGACCAAGTCGCGAAACTGGACATAAAGATAGGGGATTACGTGAAGGTGGCCAGGGCCGGCGACGTGATCCCGTATATCGCGGGAGTCGTTAAAAAGAAACGCGCTGGGGGAGAGAAAACATTTCACATGCCGGAGAAATGTCCGAGTTGCGGTGCCGTTATTGAGCGAGAAGATGTCTTTTACCGTTGTCCGGCGGGACTGGCGTGTCTCGCGCAGCTCAGGGAAACAATAATACATTACGCGGCGAAAAGCGCGGTGGATATTGAGGGTATGTCCGATAAGACAGTCGGCTTGTTGCTTGAAAAAGGCCTTATCGGAAATATTTCGGATATATATATTCTTAAACGTGCGGATCTTTTGGGTCTTGAGGGGTGGAAAGAAAAGAAGACCGATAATCTCCTGCGCGCGATTGAGAGCTCCAGGGACGTTACCCTGGAGAGATTCGTCTTCGGCCTTGGGATAAAAAACGTCGGAAGGCACATCGCAACGGTTTTGGCAGAACGGTTCGGAACGCTGGAGAAACTTATTTTGGCAAGCGCGGATGAACTTACCGCGATAAAAGAAATAGGCCCGGAGATCGCCGAAAGTATCAGGGATTTCTTTAATGAGAAGAAAAATCTTAAAGAAATAGAAAAATTGAGGGAAAATGGTGTCGTTATAAGGCATAAAAAGGTCTCCGCGAAAGGCGTTCTTCGCGGGAAAAAATGCGTTTTTACCGGTTCGCTTAAGAGCATGACACGTCCGGAAGCGGCAAGACTCGTTGAGGCCGAAGGCGGAGAGGCGGTGCCAAGCGTGAGTTCCTCGGTTGATTTCGTCGTTGCAGGCGAAAAAGCCGGTTCAAAGCTCAAAGAAGCGCATAAAAAAGGCATAAAGGTCATTACCGAAAGCGAGTTCAGGAAGCTTATCGGACGCTGATATAGAGTATAGTGAACAGTGATCAGTGAGTAGTGATCAGCCTGTAGGACACCTTTAAAGGTGCTCTACAGTTGTTTTGTGCCCTCTGCTCTGTCCGTGGTCTCTGACTGCCCACTGTTCACTGTTCACAGATCACTTTGTCCCGCCCCCAGACGCCTTATTACGTTGACATAGCCATACGTTGAGTATATAATTTGGGAGTAATATTAACACCGCGGATATGCGAATTCGGCAAGGTGGATAGAAACGTCAAAAATAGGCCTACGGAAGAGAGAACAGACTGAGAAGGGTGTGGTCTAACTTTTTGTCCGTTTCAGGACAAATTAGGAAGATAAAAGGGGCGTTATGGCAGAAGACAGAAACGAGATCATAGAACAGCGATATAAAAATCTGGATAAGCTCCGGGAAGCCGGAATAGACGCTTTTGGAGGCAGCTTCCCTGATACGCAGAGCATAGCGTCCGTGAAAAAGGGGTATGCCGAAGGGCAAAAGGCCAAGATAGCCGGCCGGATAATGGCCGAGCGGAAGCACGGCAAGAGCGTATTCATGGATGTTAAGGATTTTACGGGGAAGATGCAGGTGTATCTTAAGAAAGATGTTATCGGTGAAAAGGCGTTTGATATCCTGAAAAATGTGGATATCGGGGATATCATAGGCATTGAGGGGGAGCTTTTCAAGACACGAACCGGTGAAGATACCATTAAGGCGTTAGAATACAGGATCCTTTCCAAGTCACTCTTGCCTCTTCCCGAGAAGTGGCACGGGTTGAAAGACGTGGAGACCAGGTACAGGCAGAGATACACGGATCTTATAATGAATGATCAGACGCGTGATAAGTTCAGGGCCCGTATCCGGCTGATCGAATCCATCAGAAGCCATCTCGCGCAGAAAGGGTTCCTTGAAGTTGAAACGCCCATGATGCATCATATCGCGGGCGGCGCCGCCGGAAAACCTTTTAAAACGCACCACGAAGCGCTGGACATGGATCTCTACATGAGGATCGCCCCGGAGATATATCTAAAAAAACTGCTTGTCGGCGGGTTTGAAAAAGTATTTGAGATCAATCGTTCTTTTCGGAACGAGGGTATTTCCACGAGGCATAATCCCGAGTTTACCATGATAGAGGCCTATGAGGCGTATTCCGATTGCGCCGGCATGATGAAACTTACCGAATCGCTTATCCGCTCCGCGGCTAAGAACGTGCTCGGGTCGGAAAAGTTTACCTACCAGGGACGGGAAGTGGACCTTACTGTCTGGAAAAAGGTATCGTTTGTGGAACTCATGGATAAGAATTTCGGGATCAAGGTTAACGATCCGCTAAACAGTTGGATCGGCAAACTTAAAGCCAAGGGGATCAAGATAGAGACGGAGACCGTCAGTAAAACGCAGATCATAAACATAGTCGGCGAAATTGTGGAACCCGAGACAGAGAAGCATCCGGTGTTTGTCGTGGACATGTTCAAGGAATTGAGCCCGCTGGCAAAGGAGAAAAAGGATTCTCCCGGGATCGTAGACAGGTTTGAACTTTACATAGGGGGCATGGAGATAGCAAATGCCTATTCGGAACTGAACGACCCTATTGACCAGCGCGCAAGGTTCCAGGAACAGGCAAAAGCCGACCCGGAGGCCGTGGTTGACGAGGATTTTCTTCGCGCCCTTGAATATGGGATGCCGCCCGCGGGAGGTCTCGGCATAGGGATAGACCGACTTGCGATGATATTGACCGACTCGGCTAACATTCGTGACGTGATCCTTTTTCCGCATATGCGGCCGGAATAGAAAAACAGGAGAAGTTAAAAATGTGGGCTTTTTTCCTAAGCATTAAATATTTTTTTTCCAAGAGAAAAGAAGGAATGATATCTTTTATCGGGGGTATTTCAGTTCTCGGCATGGCACTCGGGGTAGCGTCTCTGATCATTGTTCTTTCGGTCATGAACGGATTTGACGATGAGGTAAGAAAAAAGATCGTGGGGACGTATGCTCACGTGACCGTGATGAAAGAGGGGGGCATTTCCGACCACGAACGCCTGGTGAAAAAACTAGAGTCCATGCCGGGTATTGAAGGGGCCGCAGGTTTCGTGAGCGGTCAGGCAGTTCTCAGGAAAGAAGGGGTCATCAAGGGCGTTATTCTC
The DNA here is from genome assembly GCA_043811335.1 of Candidatus Omnitrophota bacterium. Taxonomy (GTDB): domain Bacteria; phylum Omnitrophota; class Gorgyraeia; order Tantalellales; family Tantalellaceae; genus CAZGOZ01. The sequence continues at coordinate 8,153 of JBDRNI010000123.1, forward strand.
AAGGGGATCGATCCGAGAAAAGAAGCTAAAGTTACGGAGGTAGTTAGCTATATAGACCGGATTGATGGCAGTTTTGATGACGGAACTATTATACTGGGAAGCGAGTTGATGAAGTCTGAAGGTATCCGCTCGGGCGACGTGGTAGAGATCTTTGTTCCTCAGACGTTATCCGAGCTGGAAAAAACGGAATTAAAAGTTATAGGAAGTTTCACTTCCGGAAGATACGATTATGACGCGAACATGGCCGTGGCCAGCCTGGAAACGACAAGAAAACTTTTTCGGACGGAAGGCACAGTAACCGGCATAGGTCTCCGTGTCAAAAATGAAATGCAGGCCGATGAGGTAAAATTCCAGCTGCAGCACGCTCTGGGATATCCGTATATCGTGAAAAGCTGGATGGATCTTGATCGTAATCTGGTGGCGGCTATAGCGCTGGAAAAGAAAATGATGTTCATTATACTGGCCCTCATAATCATGGTTGCCTGTTTCAATATCGGCGGTTCTCTCATGATGATGGTCATGGAGAAGACCAGAGATATAGGGATACTAAAGGCGGTCGGGGCGAATTCATTGGGCATAAGTCTTGTTTTTCTCATGGAAAGTGTGATTATCGGGGCTTTAGGGATTACCGTGGGAGCTTTTTCCGGACTTTTTGTAGCGCAACGGCTTAATGTCGTGACAGATTTTATAGAACGGATGACCGGTATAAATTTTTTTCCGTCGGATGTCTACTATTTCACGGAAATACCCGTTAAGATAAGCAGCTCGGATATCAGTCTGGTCATTTTAGTGGCGGCGGTTCTGACCTTTGCTTCCGGTCTTTATCCCGCATGGAAAGCGTCGCGTCTGGATCCGTCGGAAGCTATAAGGTATGAGTAGAAAATCATGTAAGATATGAAAGGTGATAAAAAAAGATGCTTGTAGCCAAAAATGTCAGTAAAAGGTTTAAGCAGGGCATTGAGCCGGTTGATGCGGTGAGAGGGGCCAGTCCGCAGGTTGATGAAGGCGAACGGGTATGCATATACGGCCCTTCCGGAGCCGGAAAGTCAACTTTCCTGCAGATACTCGGCGGTCTGGCGCGCCCGACAGACGGGATCGTAACATTCCGCGGAAAAAAGGTATACGGGTGGGGCGACAGAAATAGAAGCCGCATGAGAAACCGGAGTTTTGGTTTTGTGTTCCAGTTTTATCATCTTTTGGCCGAGCTGACAGCGCTGGAGAACGTGATGCTGCCGGCCATGATGAAAGGGGCACGGAAGCGCAGGGATATAGCTCTCCGCGCGGGCACCCTTCTCAGCGCGATGGGAATGAAGAAGCGGCTTAAACACAGGCCGTCACAACTTTCCGGAGGGGAAGCCCAAAGAGTGGCGGTGGCAAGGGCGTTGATAAACGAGCCCGCTATATTGTTTTGTGATGAGCCCACGGGTAATCTGGATTCGGAAATGAGCGAGGAGATATACTCGCTTATTCTTGGTATAAGCGAAAAGAACAACATGAGTGTTATCGTTGTTTCTCATTGGGAACTCCGCAAAGGTGTTTTTCATTCGGAATACGTGATGAAAGACGGCGTGGTGAGCGTGGCTCCAAAAATAAGCACGACAAGCATCGGAGAAAGAATAAGCGCGATCCGATAGATACATTTCGGCGGCGCAACGGAAGGATGAATGATGGCCCTTAAAATTTTCTTTAACGGTAAATTTGTCAGTGAAGAGGACGCTAAAATATCTGTTTTTGATCATGGTGTTCTATACGGCGACGGCGTGTTTGAAGGCATAAGATCGTATAAACGTAAGGTATTCAGGCTTGATGAGCATCTGGATCGTCTATATTCAAGCGCGGAAGTCATACGTCTAAAAATACCGATTACAAAAGATGCGTTTCGCAGCCGCATTCTTGAAACTCTTACGATGAATGATCTGGACGACGCGTACGTGCGCGCTGTAGTGACCAGAGGGCCGGGTGATCTGGGGTTAGACCCGCGCAAATGCCCTTCACCAACGATATTCATCATCGCGGATAAGATAGCGCTTTATCCGGAAGCCCTTTACAAGAAAGGGATGCCTATAACCATCGCGAAAACGAGAAGGAATCATCCTTCGGCGATGAATCCCCGCGTAAAATCACTGAACTATCTGAACAATATTTTCGGTAAGATAGACGCGATAGATGCGGGAACCGAAGAGGCGCTCATGCTTTCGGTTGAGGGGTATATCGTTGAATGCACCGGAGACAATATTTTTTTTGTTAAAGACGGCGTTCTGATGACCCCGCCGTGTGATATTGGTTCGCTTGAAGGCATAACACAGAAAGCGGTCATGGGACTCGCGCGGAAAAGAGGGATAGAGGCGAAATTCGCGAAGATCAAGCCCGAAGAGATCCCGACCATGGACGAGTGTTTTCTGACGGGAACGGCAGCCGAAATAATTCCCGTGATCAAGATTGACGATAAAACTGTTGGCCTCGGAAGTCCCGGGTCTGTCACGAAACAGCTGCTGCAGGATTACAAGGAGTTGATCAAAAAAGAAGGAACGGCTTATTGACGTGGGGCTCCACAAAGGAATGGAGTGTGAGGCGATATGAAATGTGAAGTTTGCGGAACAAGAGACGCCGCCGTGCATTTGACGGAAGTCGTTAACGATAAAGTCACGAAACTCCATCTTTGCGAACAATGCGCGAGAGCAAAGAGCGAAGAGATGCAGTCGCATTTCGGCCTGACCGATCTTTTGTCGGGGTTGATGGATTTTGGGCCGGCCGCCTCGGGCGAACGGGCGGAAGGCGAAGTCGGAGCAAAATGTTCATTGTGCGGCATGACGTATTTCAATTTTCAGAAAACAGGAAAATTAGGATGCGGAAAATGCTATGAATCGTTTGAGAGAAACCTCGGAGAACTTCTCAGAAAAATTCACGGTTCTGACAGGCATGCGGGGAAAATACCGTTCAAGGGCGAAAAGGCGATCAAAGAACAGCAGGATCTGCGGCGTTTGAAGAGTGAATTAAACGAACTTATCCGGTCGGAAGAATTTGAAAAAGCAGCTCTTTTAAGAGACCGGATAAGAGGCATGGAGAAGCAACCCGAAAAACAGGACCCAAAATGATGAAACTTGACGACTTTCTCGGCAAGAGATGCGAGTGGCTCAAGGGTGAAGGCCCGAGTCCCAACATAGCGATATCCACGCGTGTCAGGATCGCCAGAAATATGGCGGGACATCTTTATTTTAACCGCGCGGACAGCCGCGCGAAGGAGAAGACGCTTGAAGAGATCATCTCTCAAGCGAAAAAAAGCCGGTTTTTCAAAAAATCCCTTTTTATCAGGATGAAGGATATTTCTGCTCTTGACAGGCAGTTTTTGGTGGAAAGGCACCTGATGAGCCGTGAACACATGCGTCTTGCGGAACACAAAGCCCTCATAGTTGACGAGACCGAGATCGTGAGTGTCATGCTGAACGAAGAGGACCATATCAGGCTCCAGTCTCTGCAGTCGGGATTTAACATAACCGAGGCCTGGCGTATCGTGGACGATATTGACACCGATCTCGGGCGGAGTATTCCTTTTGATTATTCCGGCAGGTTTGGTTATCTGACCTCCTGTCCGACAAACACGGGAACGGGTCTCAGGGCGTCCGTGATGCTCCATTTATCCGCGCTTGTAATGACCGGGCAGATAGAGAACGTGTTTGACGCGATCTCAAAGGTGGGATTGACCATACGGGGTTTTTACGGAGAGGGAACAGAGGCCCTCGGGGATTTTTTCCAGATCTCCAATCAGGTGGCGCTCGGACATTCCGAGATGGATATACTGGATAATCTGGAGAGGGTCATAAACAAGATCATTCAGCGTGAGGGGGCCACGAGGGATGAGCTTCTCAAGCGAAGAAAACAGGAAATTTCAGATGGAGTGAGCCGTTCTTACGGAACGCTGGAAAGCGCCAGAATAATAACGTCAAATGAGACCATCAAGTTGCTATCCACTGTTCGTCTCGGCGTGGATCTCGGATTATTAACGGGTGTAGAAACAGCCGATGTAAACGAAATACTGCTTCTTACACAGCCGGCGCATCTGCAGAAAATAAATGGGAAAGAAATAATGCCGTATGAGCGTGACATCAAGAGAGCGGAGATCATAAAGTCAAAATTAAAAGAGAAGAATTAGAAAGTTTTGATCTTTAAACTTTGAATTCCCGGTTCTACTAAAGGAGGAACATACATGCCTGCATTTAACAGGTTTACCGAAAGAGCGAGAAGAGTAATACTTTTAGCCAAGGAAGAAGCAAAAAAGCTGAACCATGATTATATCGGGACCGAGCATGTATTGCTCGGCCTCGTGAAAGAAGGCGAAGGGGTGGCCTCGGCGGTGCTGACCAGCCTTGGGCTGGACGTGGATAACATAAGAGCCGAAGTTGAAAAGCTTGTTCAGCCGGGTCCGGACAGGATAATGACGAAGGATATACCTTTCACGCCGAAGGCCAAGAAAGTCATTGAACTGGCCATGGATGAAGCGCGCAGTTTCGGGCATAATTATATCGGCACCGAACATATCCTGCTCGGCCTGATACGCGAAGGTGAAGGCGTGGCGAGCCAGGTTCTGCTTAATCTGGGACTGAGCCTGAAGAACGTGCGGGACGAAGTGCTGAATCTTCTGGGTTCCTCCGTTCCGGGATATACCGTTCTCGGCGGAGACGCGAAAGGCAGAAAAAAACCCGCTACAAAAACTCCGGCGTTAGATTCGTTCGGAAGGGATCTTACCGAGATGGCTAAAAAAGACGAGCTTGATCCGGTCATCGGCAGGGAGAAGGAGATCAGCCGCGTTATACAGATATTGAGCCGGCGAAAGAAAAACAATCCGGTCCTGATAGGCGAAGCGGGCGTCGGAAAAACGGCTATCGTGGAAGGCCTGGCGCTGAAAATAGTTTCCAATGACATTCCCGAATCACTCAAGGGCAAGAGGCTCTTGATGCTTGATCTGGCGATGATGATCGCCGGCACTAAGTACAGGGGACAGTTTGAAGAACGGATCAAAGCCGTGATGAAAGAGATAAAAGACACGCCGGAAGTTATCGTTTTTATTGACGAGATACACACGCTGGTAGGCGCAGGAGGCGCTGAAGGAGCCATAGACGCTTCCAACATGCTCAAGCCCTCGTTACAGCGGGGCGATATACAGTGTATCGGCGCTACCACTCTTGACGAATATCGCAAAAATATAGAAAAAGACCCGGCGCTGGAAAGACGGTTCCAGCCGGTAAATGTCGAGCCGCCCAGTGTTGAGGAGACCATAGAGATACTAAAGGGCCTTCGGAGCAAATACGAGGATCATCATAAGGTAAAATTTTCGGATAAGGCGCTGGAAGGCGCGGCAAAAATGGCCGACAGGTATATCAGCGGCCGTTTTCTGCCGGATAAAGCGATCGACCTGATAGATGAGGCGGGGTCAAAGGCCAGATTATCTACAATGATCATTCCGGACAACTTAAAGGAGATCGAGAAGACAATAGAGAAATCCAAAATTGGGAAGGAAGAATCTGTCAAGAACCAGGACTTTGAGAAAGCCGCCCGGTTCAGGGACTCAGAACGCAAAACAAGACAGGAATTGGAAAAAAAGAAAGCCGAATGGAAAACCGGACAGGAGAAACGGGATATCGTGGTTTCGGATGAGGACATCGCCAATATAGTTTCTGACTGGACAGGAATACCTCTTGTGAGAGTAGAGGAACAAGAATCACAGAAATACATTCAGCTTGAGGAGAATCTTAAAAAATGTGTCATTGGGCAGGAAGAAGCGATAACTGCGATAGCGCATGCGGTAAGGCGGTCTCGCGCGGGTATAAAAGACCCGGATAGACCCATAGGAACGTTTATCTTCATGGGCCCGACAGGTGTCGGGAAAACGCTGTTGGGACGTAAACTCGCCGAGATCATGTTCGGCGATGAGGACGCGGTAGTTCAGATAGACATGTCCGAATACATGGAAAAATTTAATGTTTCCAGGCTTGTAGGAGCTCCGCCGGGATATGTTGGGTACGATGAAGGCGGCCAGCTGACCGAAAAGATCAGGAGAAGGCCTTATGCCGTCGTGCTTCTGGACGAGATAGAGAAGGCGCATCCCGATGTTTTTAACATTTTGCTCCAGCTGCTTGATGAAGGCCGTCTCACGGATTCATACGGCAGAAAGGTGAGCTTTAAAAACACCATACTCATAATGACGTCAAATATCGGCGCGGAACTTTTAAAGAAAACAGGCGCCATAGGGTTCAAAAGCCAAAAGGAAGAAGAGACATACAAGGAGATGAAGTTGCGGCTCTTGGAAGCCGTTAAAAAGACGTTCAAACCGGAATTTCTCAACAGGGTGGACGACGTCATCGTTTTCAGGAGCCTGACAAGAGAGGATCTTAAACGGATCGTGGAAATAGAGATCAGTGAAGTTGAAGAGAGGCTGAAAGAAAAGAATATTGATGTCATGCTTGATCAAAAAGCGAAAGATTTTCTTATAGATAAAGGGTTTGACAAGGTTTTCGGAGCGCGTCCGTTGAAAAGGACCATACAACGGTATCTGGAAAATCCTCTGGCCGAGGAGATCCTGACGGGGTCATTCAAGGAAGGAGCCACGGTCAAGGTGACGTGTCCGAAAGGGAAAGAGGAACTGAAATTTACAAAAATTTTGAATAAAACCCTGACGGAACAGAAATAAGGTGAGAGGTATTATCTATCACAACAGGGTGCGGCGGCTTTTGGTCCTGGCAACCGGACTGATGGCGTTCTATTTTTTTCATCTGTGCGGAACACGCTGGCTAAAGATCTTTGTTGAAGATAAGATCGCGGAAGTGCTGGGCCACGGGCTGAGCGTGCGGATAGGGGATATCTCGGGCGGAGTGTTTGGCGACATAGTGCTGCAGGATGTAGGTTTTTTTGCCGGCAAGAATGACCGCGTAGCCTTATCTCTGGAGAGGGTGGAGATGGCATACCGCTTGTGGGAAGCCACGAGAAAAGATCCGGCGCCGGATTCCGGAAAGACCAATTTACCGAAACGTATAGCTGTATATTTCGGCGCGAAAAGCCCTTTCACGCGGGGGCTTATCGAGTTAAAAGGAAATCCCGAAACGCTTGAGGTTGCCGGATATGTCCGGCCGTTTTTTTCCGGAGAAAACCTCGATGTTTCCGGCGCGGTGAATATGCTGACCCGGGCAGTAGAGCTTGAACTTGTTCCCATGCGGGGGAATAAGAGCAGCGTGAAATTTTCAGGGTCTCAGGACGCGGAAGGAAAGATCCAGATCTATGCCCGCCTGAACAGGACAGATATTGGCGGCAGGGAAGTCATAGGTGATCTGAAGGCCTTTTATGAAAGTCCGCACGGCGTTCCGAGACAGTCCGGGTTTTCCGTTTCTTTTGAAAATCTTATTGTTGATAAACGCCCGTTTTGGGACTTTGCGGCCGAGGGGGCGTTTTTTCCGGATGAAGGAAAAATATCGTTTCAAAGTTTACGGTGGGGCGATAGTTTTGAGCTCAATGGAAATATAGGGACGAATGCTCCGTATCAGACGAAGGTGAAGATCCTGACAAAAGGCATGGAGCTGAAAGCGCTGACGGGCGTTCTCGGGGATGATAAAGCGCCTTTTTTCGGGGCAGTGAATGCTGAAATATACATAGAAGGCCCTGCGGCGACGGCGAATGTGAAAGGCAGGCTGTATATAGGCGAAGGGGCGTTGGAGAACATGGAGTTCCGTTCCATGTTCGCGACGCTGGAAGGCACGCTGCCTATTGTCAGGGTAGTTGATTCTCGGGTTGTAAAAAAAGGCGGTTATATTCTCGTGACCGGCGAAATGGATTTCAGCAAGTGGTCGGAAAATAAGGCCTTTGACGGGCTTGTTTTTGATACAGACAATAAAGTTGCCGTGTGGAAGAATTGGCAGATAGCGAAAGAGGACGGCACGCATCTTGTGGAAGCCACGAGAGACAGAGTTATTCTGACCACATCGGTAGACGATAAAGATTTGCGCGAAAAACCCGGCCTTGCGAATCCTGTTCAGCAGGAACTGGGGTTTAGTTATAAACTTGACAACAATAGCAGCGTGAAACTTGAATTTGACGACGAAAGGGATTTTCTCGGGCTGGAACATAAGTGGCAGTTCTGACCGAAGGGAAAAGAGTATAGTGAACAGTGATCTGTGAGTAGTGATCAGTCCAGAAAAGAGTATAGTGAACAGTGATCTGTGAGTAGTGATCAGTCCAGAAAAGAGCAAAGAATCTGGGAGTATTTACTGTTCACAGATCACAGATCACAGATCACTATAACATAATAAGAAGGTGTATGGTATTCGAACAAAAGATATATAGATACGTTTTACACAGATATAAAGAGTTTTTTATTTATGTCGGGGGTCTCGCGGTGCTTTTTGCGCGCACCATTCGTTGTATTTTTTCTCCCGGTCTGCGTAAGCATGAAGTTCTGGATCAGATGAACAAGATCGGCGTGGCAAGCATGCCGATCGTGTTTCTTATAAGCTTTTTTACCGGAATGGTCCTTGCTTTGCAGAGCGCTTACCAGATGCAGAAAGTATCGGCGGAGATGTATATCGCTTCGCTGGTAGCGCTTTCTCTCATGCGTGAGTTAGGGCCGGTGCTGACGGCCCTGATCATTGCCGGGCGTTGCGGGGCGGCAATAAGCGCGGAACTCGGAACGATGAAAGTCACGGAACAGTTAGAGGCCCTTGAGTCTCTTTCAGCCAATCCCGTGCAGCACTTGATAGTGCCCCGGTTTCTTGCGCTGCTTATCATGGTGCCCATTCTGACGATCTATGCCGATTTTTTCGGGATACTCGGCGGGTACGTTATCGGTGTCGGTAAGCTGAACATAACACACTCGCTGTATCTAAAAATGACGTATACGGCGCTTTCGATCAAGGATATCATGATCGGGGTGGTTAAAAGCGTCACTTTCGCGGGCATCATAGGTATAATATCCTGTTTTGAGGGAATAAACTCGGAAGGCGGGGCTGAAGGTGTCGGCCGGGCAGCAACGGCAAGCGTTGTCAGAAGTTTTATACTGATCATTATCGCCGATTGTTTTATCACAGCGCTGTTTTATTTTACCATGAGAGGATAGAGCGGAACATGATCGAGCTTAAAGACATACATAGATCTTTCGGCAGCCGAAGTATCCTGAAAGGGCTCAACCTGAAAATAAATACCGGCGAATCAATGGTCATAATCGGCACGTCCGGGTGCGGAAAAAGCATTTCCCTGAAGCACATCATAGGCTTATTAAGGCCGGATTCAGGGAGCGTGATGATAAATGACATAGATATCACGCGGATCGGTCCGAAAGAGCTTAACCGGGTGCGCAGGGATTTTGGCATGCTTTTCCAGAACGCGGCGCTTTTTGACTCAATGAGCGTGCTTGAGAACGTCGGATTCCAACTTTTTGAGTATACGGATATGCCTCTTGAGAAGATAAAACGCCGCGTGGCCGAATGTCTGGAAAGGGTGGGTCTCAGGGGCATAGAGAAGGCCAAGCCCGCGCAGCTGTCAGGCGGCATGAAGAAAAGAGTGGCTCTGGCCAGGGCGATATGCATGTTCCCGAAAATAATACTGTTTGACGAACCGACGACTGGTATCGACCCTATAAGGGCGGACACAATAAACGAGCTCATAAGACATCTTCATGACACATTGAAGACCACTTCGGTAACCGTGACCCACGACATGAAGAGCGCTTATAAGATCGCCGATCGTATCGCCATGTTGTACGAAGGAAAAATAATAGCCACAGGCACGCCGGACGAAATAAAAAATTCTCGGAACGAGATCGTGAAGCAGTTTATAACGGGTAGCGCGAAAGGACCCATTACCAATGATTAAAGAAGGGGAGCGTAAATGTTCAGAGATGAAAAACTTGAGTTGAAAGTGGGGCTGTTCATAGGAGCAGGCATTTTTCTGATGTTCATGCTCGTGTTTCTCGTGAGCGATCTATATGTGTTGAAAAAAGGATACAATATTCGCGTGAAATTCGATTATGTAAACGGGATAACAGAAAATGCCCCGGTTCGCCTGGCGGGCGTGCACGTCGGAGAAGTGAAGGACATAAATGTTTATTATGACGAGAAAGACAAAGGGACCCGGGTCATGCTGAATGTCTGGGTCAGCGGAGACATTCGCGTAGAGACCGACGCCATAGCAAGGATCAATACTCTGGGGCTTCTGGGCGAACAGTATCTCGAGATATCTCCGGGCGTGATACATAGTTTTCTCAAGCCCGCTGATATGCTTGTCGGCAGGAATCCCGTGAATATGAGCAAGCAGAAAGAGTATCTTGCGTCTATTTGCGGAAAATTGGAAAAAGGCGAAGGAACTATAGGTAAGCTTTTGACGGAAGACAAGATTTATAACGATCTGGAGGATTTTGTAGGGGATATCAAAGCGCATCCCTGGAAGCTTTTCGTGAAGGATTCGAGTTCCAAATAGGGCCAGTTGGCAATAGGTAAGGCGCCGCATCAGTTTTTTTATTTTATTTAATTTTTCGGCAACGGAAAGGAAGTGAAGGCATGACAGTAGGATTAATACGAGTTTTTTTTCTGGTTCTGAGTTCAATATGCGGATATTATTTCGGAGCAATGTTCACGGGGTTTACCACTGAAGGAGCGATCATTGGAGCTCTTGTCGGGTTTACATCCGGAACGATACTTATACTGGTGGAAATAAAACTGAAACAGGTATCACTGAGGAACCTTTCAGCCGCCGCTTTCGGTCTTATTTTCGGGTTTTTCATGGCGTGGATGGTCACCTTGATAGTGAGGCTGATCCCGATGGAAGAGATATATTATTCCGTTGCGCAGATAATCGCCACGCTTATTTTTTGTTATCTTGGAATGGTCATAACCATAAAAGGCAAGGACGAGTTTAATCTGATAGTGCCGTATGTGCAGTTTTCTCGGGAAGAGCAGCGTGACCAGCTCTTTTTGCTGGATACCAGCGCGATAATAGACGGCAGGATAGCCGGTATATGCGAGGCGGGCTTTCTGGAAGGAAAGCTTGTGATACCGCGATTTGTGCTGATGGAGCTGCAGCATATTGCGGATAGTGCCGATGATATAAAACGCGGCAAGGGACGGCGGGGGCTGGATATGCTGGACAAGATCAAGACGATCAGCGGTACCGAAGTTATAATACATGACGAAAGGCTTCCCGACATAAAAGAAGTGGACGCCAAGCTTCTCCGGCTCGCTAAGATGTTCAGATGCAAGGTGCTGACCACCGATTTTAACCTTAGTAAGGTCGCCAAGATAGAAGGGGTAAAAGTGCTGAACGTGAATGATCTCGCGAACGCGATACGGCCGGTGGTTTCCCCGGGCGAGCTGATGACCGTTTATGTGAAGAAAGAAGGCAAGGAAAAAAATCAGGGTGTTGCGTTCATGGACGACGGAACGATGATCGTTGTAGATAACGCCAGAAAAGTTCTCGGAAAAAGTGTGCAGGTATCCGTTACAAGCGTGCTGCAGACATCGGCCGGTAGAATGATTTTTGCGGGATTGGTGGAAAAACCCGGCGAAAACCGGAATGGTCATAACAACGTGTATAAAAGACCGTGATAAAACAAGGGTAAAGCACTGAAAATGCGAATAGGCATCGGACATGATATCCATCGTTTGGTCCAAGGCCGGAAGTTGATGCTCGGAGGCGTCAGCATTCCCGGCCCCGGAGGGCTTGAAGGGCATTCCGACGGAGACGCGTTACTTCACGCTGTTTGTGACGCCATTCTGGGCGCTCTGGGAAAAGGCGATATAGGAGAGAGGTTTCCCGATACCGATCCGAAATATAGGGATATACCGGGGATCAGTCTTTTGAAAGACGTTGCCGCCTGCATGGCCGCGGAAGGTTTTAGTGTAGGCAATCTGGACTGCGTGGTCATCGCGGAAGAACCTAAGATAAGCCCATATCGCGGTGAGATCACGCGGGTTATCGGAGATATTCTCGGTGTTTCCGGAGCGGCCTGCGTCAGCATAAAGGGCAAGACAGCGGAAAAACTGGGGGATATCGGGAATAAAAAGGCCATAGCTGCTTATGCCGTTGTTCTACTCAAATGCAACACAGAGAACACTGAAAAGAACTGAGAACACTGAGCTCAGTGTTCTCAAAAGTTTCAGTGCGTTCAGTGTTGCAAGGTTTCAGTAAATTCAGTGTTGCAAAGGAGAGTCAAGATGATGTGTTTTCTGATGCTGATCATTGTTATCGTTGCCACCGCGGTGGCCTATTATATTTTCATGCGCCTGTTTTTTACGGATACCCTTCGGGCAGCGACAGAAAGAGATCCGGCAGCCGTGAGCTATGCCGAGATAATTTTTACGTATGCGGGATTGCACGCCATGTTGTTTTACAAGGTAGCCCGCACGTTTCTCCGAATGCGAGTACCAATCCTGCCGCGAGTTCTATCCCAGCTCGGCAGATGGCTGACGGGTATTGAAATACATCCGGGCGCGCGCATCGGTAAAGGGTTTTTTATAGATCACGGCATGGGGGTCGTTATAGGTGAAACGACCGTTATTGGTGATAACGTTACGTTGTTTCAGGGGGTAACCCTGGGCGGAACAGGAAAAGAAAAAGGCAAGCGTCATCCCACGCTGGGGAATAATGTGGTCATTGGCGCCGGCGCGAAGGTGCTTGGGAACATTACTGTTGGTAATAATGTTCTCGTCGGAGCTAATGCTGTGGTTCTCCGAGACATTCCCGAAGATTCAACCGTGGTCGGAGTCCCGGGACGCGTGGCAAAAAGACGCGGCAACCGCATACCGTCCGGTATAAATCTCGATCACACGTTGCTGCCTGATCCGCTCCAGCGGCAGTTAGAAAAACTGCAGCATGAGATAGACCATATTGAGCACGAAATAGACGAGCACCGTGATAATGCGAGTAACACGGATTAACACGGATATAGACGTTAAAATTCTAAATACTAAATCCGAAATACTAAACAAATAATAATGATTCAAATCCCAAAATCCAAACCATTTCCGTATAGCTTTCGTTTAACTATTCTGGTTTGGGATTTGGGACATTAGGAATTAGTATTTGTTTAGTATTTAGATATTCGGATTTAGGATTTCCCTTATGTAAAAGCAATCTGCAATTCAATTTGTTATGATAAAACTATATAACACGCTTACCAGAACGAAAGAAGAGTTCAAGCCGATCGTGAAGGGAAAGGTCGGCATGTATGTTTGCGGGCCCACCGTTTACGATGTCCCGCATATCGGACATATCCGTAGCTCTTATGTATTTGACGTTGTCAGGAAATATTTCGAGCATGTCGGGTTCAAGGTCTGTTTAGTCAAGAACGTGACGGACATTGACGATAAGATCATAAAAAAGGCCGCCGACGAGCTTGAAAAAAACGGCGATGTCACTTTTCCGGACAGCATGAAAGAGAAGACTAACGAAGTAGCGGCGCGGTATCTTGATGTTTATCACCGTGAAATGGAAAGGTTCGGCATTTCCCCGCCTGACGTGGAGCCTATGGCCACCGAAAACATTCCCAACATGATAAAGTTTATTGAAACACTGATAAAAAAAGAGAACGCTTATGTTTCCGGCGGGAACGTCTATTTTAGCGTGGAGAAGTCCGGGGACTACGGTAAGTTGTCAAATCAGGCGAAAGACGAGATGCAGCACGCCGTGCGGACCGAACCCGACAAGAGAAAGCGGTATCCGCTGGATTTTGTTCTGTGGAAATCGGCTAAAACGCCCGAACCCAGCTGGCCGAGTCCATGGGGAGAGGGCCGTCCCGGTTGGCACGTAGAATGTTCCGTCATGAGCACGGGCGCGCTCGGGGTGAGCTTTGATATCCATGGAGGGGGGCTTGATCTTGTTTTCCCCCATCATGAAAACGAGATCGCTCAGGCGGAAGCGGCCACGGGGAAGACCTTTGCGCATTACTGGATGCATAACGGGCTTTTGACCGCGGACGGAGAAAAGATGTCCAAATCGCTGAATAATTATGTTTCCGTATCCGATTTCATGGATAAATATGGCGATCCGGATCTTCTAAAAATGGTTTTTTTGACCAGTCACTATCGCAGCAGCGTAAATTACAGCGACGAAAAGATATCCGAGGCTGCCGCTTCCAAAAAGCGCATCATGATCTTTCTGGATAAAACCACCGGTATGAAGCCGTCCGCCGGCGCGGCGCCGAAAGATCTGGATATTCTGAGAAAAAAATTCAATGATGCAATGGATGATGATTTTAACACCCCCACGGCCGTGTCCGTCATGTTTGACGCCGTCAGAATGGGGAACGAGTGCCTTTCGGATACGGATGTGTCTTCTTCCGAGAAAACGCGGATAATCGGCGCTATCAGGGAGCTTATAATGGATGAGGCGCGTATTCTGGGGCTGTCACTTACCACCGTTCGGGTTGATAAGAGCCGGGCGGCCGAGATAGAAAAACTGGTCTCGGAAAGAGAAGCGGCCCGAAAAGCGGGCCAGTATACAAAGGCTGACGATATCCGCCGGAAACTTGCCGAGGGCGGCATAAGCATAGAGGATACGCCGGGAGGGACCGTATGGCGAAAAAGCTAAAAAAGGGCCTTTTTATCACATTTGAGGGGCCTGAGGGCAGCGGGAAAAGCACTCATGCGCGCCGTTTGCAGAAAGAACTCCTGTTGCTCGGATATGATGCCGTTTACACGGCAGAACCGGGAGACACCGCGCTCGGAAAGAGAATAAGAAAGATACTTCTGGAAAAAGAAAATGTGAAGATTGGTGCGCTCCCGGAACTTTTTCTTTTTGAGGCCGACAGGGCTCAGCATGTAGAGGAGTTCATCCGGCCGGCTATTATAAAAAGAAAGATAGTTCTGTGCGATCGTTTTAACACCGCCACTTTTGCTTATCAGGGCTACGGCCTGGGGATGGATATGGGACTTATCAGGGCCATGGATACTGCGGCGGTAGCCGGTATTTCTCCGGATCTTATCGTTTTGCTGGATGTGGATACAAAAACAGGTCTCCGGCGAGCTACCTTAACGCGGGGCGCCGACAGAATGGAAAAAAGAAGCGTTGAATTTCACAAAAAGGTCCGCCGGGGTTATCTTGCGTTGGCCAAAAAGTCCCCCCGAAAGATCAAAGTTATAAAAGTTCGGGAAGAGATAGATGAGACGTATAAAGCCGTGAGGCGCGTAGTGCTCGGGGCGATAGAGAAAATAGAAGTTAGAAGGGGCATAGCGTGATAAAATTCTAAATACTAAATCCGAAATACTAAACAAATAATAATGATTCAAATCACAAATTTCAAACCATTTCCGTATAGCTTTCGTTTAACTATTCTGGTTTGGGATTTGGGACATTAGGAATTAGTATTTGTTTAGTATTTAGATATTCGGATTTAGTATTTTAATGGAAGGATCGATGATCAAGGGTCTAATATGAAGTTACTCAGCGATATAAAGAGCCAGGCAGGCGCAGTCCGGTATCTCACGGGCAGTCTTCAGTCCGGCCGGATAGCTTCAAGTTATCTTTTTTCCGGTCCGGAAGGCGTAGGCCGGGCCTTGTGCGCGAAGGCCTTTATCCTGGCGCTTCTCTGCCCGGAAAAACAGCGTAAAGACGCGGCATGTCTTAAATGTATTACCTGCCGCAGCGCGGACCGTCTTGAGCATCCGGATATTATATGGATAAAACCGGAGAAAAATAAGGCGATAAGGATCGGCGAGATACGCAAGGTGAAGGATGCGCTCAACCTGAAGCCCTACGGGGCGATGGTCAGCGTTTGCGTGATAGAAGACGCGCACATGATGACGTCCGAGGCATCTAATGCTCTTTTGAAGTTGCTGGAAGAACCTCCGGAACGCTCTTTGCTTGTTCTTATAACGAACAGGAAGGAACTTTTGCTTGAAACCGTTGTTTCACGGTGTTCCGAAGTAAAATTCCGGCACATGTCATTTGAGGACACAAAAAGCATTATCCGAGAGAACGCAGATCTGGATGCCGAAGCCGTTTCATTTCTCGCGCGTTTTTCGCAAGGATCCCCCGGCAGAGCGCTATTGATGGCCGCCGGCGATATGAAAAAACGTAAGGATGAGGTTGCCGGTCTTCTTGAAAGAATAGTGAAGGAAAAAGAGGCCGCATATCTTGTCTGGGATAGAGACGACAGGGCCGGACTCATTGAGGATATAGACATGATGGTCATGTTTTTCCGGGATATAATGATGGGAAAAGCCGGTCTTGGAGATAAGGTTTTGGACAGAGAGATCCCTGATACGGCCATGTATCGCTTTTTTGAAAAATACCGGATGGAAGAATTACGATGTATAATTGAGCGGCTTATAGATACCGGCCGCGCGCTGGCCGGCAACACTAACCCTAAACTTATGGCTCAGGCGCTTCCGGGATATTTTAAACGGGCCATGCCCGCGGGGATACGATGACACACGAAGAAAAGACACGGGGTCGAGAAGTAGTGCGGGTGCAGTTGAGGACGGCCTGGGAAGTGAAATATTTTCTCACGGGAGGTCTGAAGTTCAAAGTAGATGACAAGGTCATAGTCGAGGCCGACAGGGGACTTGAGTATGGCGAAGTCGTAGCGATGAACGAAAAGATGAGCGATATTTGCGAACTGTCCGATAAACCTCTTCGTAAGGTCATTCGGAAGGCCAATCCCTGGGATGAAAAACAGATCGCCAGAAATAAGGCCAAGACAAGAGACCTGATGAATGTCTGTGACCGCAAGATCCAAGAGCACGCCCTGCCGATGAAACTCGTGGACGCGGAGTATTCTTTTGACAGATCCAAGATCATTTTTTATTTCACCTCAGAAAACCGCGTGGATTTTCGAAGTCTTGTAAGAGACTTAGCAAGTATTTTCAGGGTGCGGATAGAACTCAGGCAGATAGGGGTAAGGGACGAAGCGAGGATGCTGGGCGGTCACGGTTCCTGCGGCCGAAAGCTGTGCTGCATGGCCTTTCTGAAGGATTTTAATCCCGTCACCATTAAAATGGCGAAGATCCAGAATCTTCCGCTGAACCCTTCCAAGATATCAGGTCTTTGCGGAAGACTCATGTGCTGTCTCGGATATGAGTTCAAGAATTATAAAGAATGTTCAAAAGGCCTTCCAAAGATCGGCAAAGAGCTCAAGACCGACAACGAAAAAGGAAAGGTCATAGCCGTTAATCCTCTGAAGAGAGTTGTTACCATCCTGCTCGGAGCGGGTAAAACAAAAGAGATAAAGATTGATGAGGAACAGTGACGAAAAAGAAATTTTATATCACAACGCCGATATATTATGTTAACGCCGCTCCTCATATAGGTCATGCCTATACGCAGGTTGCTGTTGATGTTCTTGCCAGATATCACAGACTTTTGGGCGAGGATGTTTTTTTTCTTACCGGTACGGATGAACATGGAGAGAAGATCTCGGAAGCAAGTCTGGCGGCGGGCAGGGAAAAAGGGAGCGAAAAGAAGTTTGTTGACGCTATCGTGGGCAATTTTAAAAAGGTCTGGAAAGAACTGGACATACAGTATGATTGTTTTATCCGCACCACTGACGAAAAGCATAAGGAAACCGTTCAGCGTTTTCTAAACAAGGCGCTTGAGGCAGGTGATATTTATCAGGGCGAATATGACGGCTGGTTTTGCACCCCGTGTGAGACCTTCTGGACAAACACTCAGGCCGTCGAGGGCACGTGCCCCGATTGCCGCCGGCCGGTGGAGCGGATCAAAGAAAAGAATTATTTTTTCCGCATGAACAAGTATCAGAAATGGCTTACCGGATATATTAACGAAAACCCCGAATTTATAATGCCGGCATACCGAAAGAATGAAGTGCTCGGTTTTCTCAGAGAAGATCTGGACGATCTTTGCATATCGCGCCCGAAAGAAAGAATGGCATGGGGGATAGAGCTGCCGTTTGATAAAAAATACGTGGTTTACGTGTGGTTTGACGCGCTCATCAACTATATTTCCGGACTCGAGGTGTGCGTAAAATTCAAGGAATTCTGGCCCGCGGATTTCCATGTTATAGCGAAAGATATACTCAGGCATCATGCCGTTTATTGGCCGATAATGCTGAAAAGCGCGGAGCTCCCCCTGCCGGACACCATTTTTGCGCACGGATGGTGGAAAATGGGAAAAGAAAAGATGTCAAAGTCCAGGGGGAACATAGTTGACCCTGTGGCGCTGGCGGAGAAATACGGCCGGGACGCTTTACGTTATTTCCTGATGAAGGCCGTTGTTTTCGGGATGGACGGTGTTTTCTCCGAAGACGCGTTCGTCGTCATGTATAACAGCGATCTTGCCAATGATCTCGGCAACCTTTTGAACAGAACACTCACGATGGTTGATAAATATTTCGAAGGCGTCTCGCCGGAAGCGGATGCCGACCCTTCCGACGAGCGGCAGACAGAACGGAGCAGGCAATTGAGAGACGCTGTTCGCGCCCTGTCCCCAAAAGTGCACGATTGTCTGGTAAGCCGGAAGCTTTTACTGAAAGAAGCCCTGGAAGAGATCATGAGCGTTGTCGGCCTTGCGAATAAATATATTGAGGGATCGGCTCCCTGGAAATATAAAAAAGAAAATAACATGAACGCCATAAAGGTTATTATCGCGGATCTGTTGGAAACGCTGAGGACCCTTGCCGTGAACATTGCTCCTTTCATGCCGGCGACAGCCCGCAAGATGTGGCGTCAGCTGGGTCTTGAAGAAAACGCCGACGGCAGCATGAAAGGATCAGCGCGCGAGAAAGAGTTTCCTGCCGGCACGAAAGTCTCCAAGGGCAGCCCGTTATTTCCGAGGTTAATTTGAAAACAAAAATGGAACAGGTCTGTCGCGGAAGAATAAACAATAACCCCGATCTGACGAATTTCCAGAAAAAAGTCCTGAATGTCGTGTTGATGATACCACGCGGATCGGTGCGTTCCTATGCCTGGGTCGCGGAGCGGTCCGGTTCAACGGGGGCCTGCCGCGTCGTGGGGCAGATCATGGCAATGAATCCTTATGCGCCGGACGTCCCGTGTCACAGGGTCATCGCGTCCGATGGCTCTATCGGCGGGTATTCAAGGGGCATAGGGGCGAAACGTAAGTTGCTTGAGGAAGAAGGAGTGATAGCACAGAAGAAGAAAGCGTAAAATTCTAAATACTAAATCCGAAATACTAAACAAACAACAATGATTCAAATCCCAAATTCCAAACCATTTCCGTATAACTTTCGTTTAACTATTCTGGTTTGGGATTTGGGACATTAGGAATTAGTATTTGTTTAGTATTTAGATATTCGGATTTAGTATTTT